>JARUKZ010000005.1 GCA_029688955.1 Chitinispirillales bacterium ANBcel5
ATGCAAAATTGAGCATGGGCAAAAAAGAATTTTATAAATAAAGATAATTTATATATACGATTACATTAAGGAATTAAACAATGAAAAAACATATTGTTCTGACATTAGTTACAATTTTTGGATGGTTATTCTTTTACTTGATTGGACTACCTTTTGACTATTTTGTAAATACACCTATACTATATAAAATATTAATATTATGGCTGGTTATGTTTTCGGTTTTTCCGGTACTTACTTTTATTTTACTTTCATTTCTTGATGGTGACCATTTTCGCAACAGTTTATGGTTTTCACTTTATGCTTCATTTGGGATATTTTTAATCGATTTCATTATTGTTGGTATTGTGCAGCAAAATGGTTTGGGGTTTTTAAAAACACACTGGTTGCAAACAGTAGGATATATTCAAGCCTTAATTATAATCCCTTTAATCGGATTAGCAATTAAAAAATTCACACTACGCCAAATATTCAATGATAAATAATAAAATTCAAAAAGATGATTTGGATAATAATTAGAATCCAGTAAAGTATATGGTATAAGTATTTTATTTACATAAATGTTTGAATTAAAATACTAAAGAGAATAGGTTGTGTAAGGGGGCAAATAGGATAAATTAACTGTTATTAAAACAATCTAATTACAGAATAAAAAAGGAAAAAGAATGCCCATGCTCAACTTCGCATAACAGGCCAAAGTTCTAATAGTAAAGGCCATACTAAAACTTTGGCCGAACCGTTGGTGTAAATTGCATTTGTCATTCAGCACAGAAGAAACCGCACGTCGTGTGCGTAGAAAAAAACTAAGATGATAGATTACAAAAAGAAACCAAAGGCGGATTTGCATGTCCATTTAAATGGACTGGTTTCAAATCATGTGTTTAAAAAGTTGCTTCAACCATATAAAGGGGAATTACCAGAATGGTTTAATATTGATAATGATATGACTCTGAATAGAAATGTTAGTTCGCTAACAGAATATTTAAAACCATGGTATGGCTTCAAATTATTGCCAAGAAATGAGAAAGAATTTGAAATTATGGTAAATTCTGCAATTGAAAATCTTTCTCTTGACAATGTTGTTTATGCTGAAATAAGAAACTCACCATTCAATATTGCCTCTTTGTTTTCAAGTAATCTCGAAAATGTTCTTAATTTACTTTGTGATAAATTTCAGGAGTCAAGTGAAATATATAAAATTGACGCACGGCTAATTGTTTCACTTTCACGATACAAACTTACCTTTGAAAAAGCACATGCATTGTTTGATGCAATAAAAAAAGTAAATAGGCCAGACATAATTGTAGGGATAGATATTTCAGGCAATGAGGATGAAGCCATTGACAATAGTATTGCCAATCTGGTAAAAAAAGCGAAGGACAATATTGGGATTGGTGTAACAATACATGCCGGTGAAACAGGGAAAATCGAAAATATTGAATGGGCAATTAATGAATGCAATGCTGATCGGATTTCTCATGCTTGTGCGCTTCCCATGGATTCAAAGTTAGCTGAAACTATTGTTGAAAAAGATATATGTGTAGAATGCTGCATATTCAGCAATATTTTTTCTGGAGCAGTCTTTAAAGCAGATAGGCATCCTGTTAAATACTTTTTAGATAATCAAATCCCTTTTGTTATTTGCTCTGATAACCCATCGGTTCATAATAAAACCCTTACCGATGAATACAATCTTTTCATCGAATTAACTAAAAATTCTAACTATTTGGAAAAAATGTTTTCAGTAGCTAAGGATTATAGTTTTGGAGGATAAAGATGTCTAAATTTACAATTCGATTTATTTCAAGTAATCAATTCAAGCTCTCTGAATCGGAAAAAATACTAAATCCTATTGGAGTAACCATTATTCCAATTAACATTAAAATAGAGGAAATTCAAACAGAAGACACTCAAACGTTGTTGAAAGATAAAGCACTAAAAGCATTTAGAAAGGTAGGGCACCCTCTTTTTGTTGAACATACTGGCCTATATATAAACCACCTTAATGGACTACCGGGTGGTCTAACGCAAATATTCTGGGATAAATTAGAAGCTGATAGGTTTTCGGCAATTTTTGGAAACATGTCTGATAATTCTGTTTCAGCTAAGACCATAATTGGTTATATAGATGGTAAAAAATTTCATTCCTTCGAAGGTGAAATTTCAGGTAAAATTTCTGATACGCCAAGGGGAGATAAATCATTTCAATGGGATTGCGCTTTTATTCCAGAAAGCGAAACAAGGACATTTTCTGAAATGGGTGAAGAAAAAAATAAAATTTCAATGCGAAAATTGGCTCTTGATAAATTCGCTAATTACCTTAACAGCCAGGGAATTGCCTAATGGAAGAATTAATAAAATCAATTAGAGATAGAAATGCAATATTGTTTGCAGGGTCTGGCCTCTCTGCTGGTTTAGGATTACCCACTTTTAGTCAGCTAATAGACTTCTTAGCAAATGAACTATCATATGATCCCCAAATATTTTCTACTTTTGGGAGTTTTTGGGAATTAGCAGAATTTTATAAAAATGCTAAAGGCAGCATTGGACAATTGCGCAGTTGGTTGGACAGGGAGTGGCATTCTGATAAAATAGATATTACAAAATCTGAACCACACAACCTCATTTTGGAGCTTGATTTTCCACTTATATACACAACAAATTACGACCGCTGGATTGAGTATGCACATAGAGATGCTGGCAAAGAATTTAGAAAGGTAGTGAACGTAGGGGACTTAATCAATCTTCCAGATTCAAAGACACAAATTGTAAAATTCCATGGGGATTTTGATGATGACAATTCAATAGTACTTACAGAATCAAGTTACTTTGACAGATTAAATTTTGAATCACCCCTTGACATTAAGCTGCGCTCAGATGCTTTAGGAAAAAGCATTTTGTTTATTGGTTATAGTCTTAATGATATTAATATGAGGTTGTTATTATATAAACTTCATTTGATGTGGCTGGCATCTCCTAACTCAAGCATTCGGCCTAAATGCTATGTTTTTATGGCAAAACCAAATCCTGTACAGGAGGATATATTCGAAAAGAGAGGGGTAAAAAGCATTGTAAGTAATAGCGATAACCCCGGGGAAGCTTTAATTGAGTTTTTACGAAGACTTGTAAAAAACGCTAAAGGAAAAGTATAGTCAACTGAAATTAATTGGGTGACACAAACGTCCTGTTTGTGAATATTATAGGTGCTGAATGAAAAATGCAACATCCACCAACAGCAAAAAGCCAAAATGCCTGCCGCAGGCGCAACACAGGCACTTCGGCTGTTTTGCAACCCGTTGTCAATTTTTGTTTAGAATGGATATTATAGAAATTTATGCCGGAGCGTGGGCGGACTAAGAGCGCGAGGAGTAAGATAAAAGCGAAAATACAAATTATGATAATTGATAATGAAGAACACCAGACCAAAGAAGTTTATGCATTGTATGGGCTTGCAATGTATTATGCGCAATGTTGCGAAAAATCATTAGTAATGTTACTTTCAAGTGCTTGGGCTTCTCAAGTTGACCAAATGATAACAGATGATTATGATAAATTGTTGCAAGTGAATATGAAAAAAACTTTTGGAAGTTTATTGAAAACATTAGAATCAGAAAACAAAATAAGTAGAGAATTAACAGAGAACATTAACTCTGTATTAAAGATTAGAAATTTTTTAGCACACGATTATTTCTGGGATCGGGCTGGCGAGTTTACAATACATGAGGGAAGAACTAAAATGGTTTCAGAATTAAACAAATATATAGATATTTTTGACGAGTTAGATTTGAAACTAACTGAAATATCAGATAATTGGGGAGAACAAAAAGGGGTTACAGAAGAAATGAAAGCTGAGTGTATGAATAAAATTATTCAGAAAGCAATGCATGATTATTGTAACCAGATATGATAGTTAAAGAATAATATCGCGCGGAATAGAAATAAGAGCCCACGCGGAAAAAGACTTTCGGAGGCATAAATTTAAAAGAACACTAAGGTAGCTAAACAAAAACAACCAACAACATCAAGCGTTTTTTCTGCATTCAAGATGCAGAAAAAACCTGTTGAACGCAGAGCTCAGGCCAGGCACTGTTTGTTATATTATTTATAGGAAAAAGTATTCAGAGCTTCTTTTGAGATTCCGGGGGGTTCAGTCGTGAGACAAACAATTTTTTCTTAAACAAGATACTGTATACGCCGATTTCCATCAACACATCTCTCCCAAGAAGTAATATAAGTACTCAATTTTGGTATAGCAAGCCTACAGGCATTCATAAATGCACATTAATAACAACAACATTACATACTAACTATCGCACATTTCACTCCTATGTTACCATTACAGACCTCCTGCCCGGAGGCATTATAAAGACCAGTTGCAATAACCCGGCATTACATTTTGAACATATCAGTGGATGTTTTCCCGTTCTCTGCAGTATCTGCTCCCACCAGCAGGTGAGGCTTCGGGTAAAATAAATTCACAGAAGCATTTAAGTGTTTAAATATGAATATTTAGAGTACGTATTGCCAGTTTACGCTCAAGCTTAAGATAGAGAAGATACCTGTGAAGCTCATCCTTTGTTAGAGTATCAGGTGAGCGTTTAAGCCAACGTGAAAAAAGAATAATAGGTTCCAGATAATTACGCTGAGTCTTCTCAGAGTAACCCTTGAGGTGAAGATGAGCGATATAACGGACACGCAGTGGAGTCATAAGACGCTCCTTTGACAAGGGTGAGAAATCGCCTTCTACGAGGCAGTTATAATTAACTGGATTAAGCACCCAAGTTAAATTATACCCTGGGCTTTTTTTTCGTTATGCTATAGATGAAAGTTGGATAGGAGGATGGGTTTTTACTGCCGAAGGCTTTGTTCAACAAAGGTTTAGGTGCTGCGGGCTGAGTACTGCCCTTGGCCTACGGCAAATGCCGCAAAAACACGCGGCATTTCACCAAACCTTGAACGTTGTGCGTAATTGTAACCCGAGGAGACAAGATCGCGCGCGGAGAGGGATAGAAACTTGATTGATAGAACTAATTTTGACCAAGTAAGTTAATTCCAGTTTTAAAACTCGCAAATAGAAAAAAACGATAAGGCATTCGAAAAATTGATGACAGATTTTATTCCAATTAGAAATTATAGTGACCCATTACAAGCTTCTATGGCAAAGGAGTTATTGACTCAAAACGATATAATTTGCTATCTGGATACTGAAAACCATAGCTTTGCAAGCTGGGTCTATATTAGTAGTTTAGGTGGTGTTTCTTTGTTAGTCGCAAAAGAGAAATACGAAACCGCAAAAGAACTGATTGAAATATTTGATTTAAAAAGCAATGAAGAAGTTGAAGAAAAATGTCCCAAATGTAGCTCGGCAATTCTTAGAGAACAAAATTCAAACTGGTTTATAAAATTAATTTGGTGCTTAATTTCATTTACACCCGCACCCTACAATAATTCTAGTCGTGTATGCAAAAATTGTGGAAATAAATGGCATGCTGATCTGGGAGATGTTTAGGAGCGCACGAGAAATAAGAGGCGAATCTGGATGCACAACAGGCAAATGGCGGGTGTGTACACCCCAAACTAAGACTGGAAACAAAAATGAAAACATTAGAAATATCCATTTCTCAAATTCAAGATCTAGTAGATGTATACATGAATACATTCAATAATTCTAACTGGAATGAAAATTGGAAACCAACCGATACTGAAATGAGAATAGCAGATATCATAAATACTCCCGGTTTTATTGGTTTATCGGCTATGGATAAAGATCAAATAGTTGGAATGGTCCTGGGAAATATTCACCGATATTCTATTCAGAATCATTATTACCTGCAGGAAATGTGTGTGATTCCGGATTATCGTAACAAAGGCGTTGGATCATTTTTGGTTAGTGAATTACAAAATCTTCTGACTAAGAAAGATGTAGAAAAAATATACCTTTTAACTGAAAGAGAAAGTCTGGCAGAAAATTTTTATAGTAAAAATGGTTTTTATAAGAGCAACAAAATACAACTATTGGAAAAACCATTTCATGATAAAACAGTTATTCCTTAATAACCTTCTAAGCCTTTTATTTTCCTCCCACAGACTATTATATTAGCACTCACGAAGTAGTTATTTGACTCCACAAACCATTTATCCGGGCCCATTTTCTATTATTTCCCCTCCTGAGCCTTTTATACCTACTCAGTAAAACCTCAAGGGTTACCAGTGCCATGAAACGGGTGCCGAATGCCCCGAAACAGTACCCGTGAAGGTAAAAATGTATACAGGTAAAACCAATACAGTACCCGGGAGCTCTAAAACATGGGTGTGGAAACGTTCATAGACAGTGTGGAGGCATTCATGGGCTATGTGGAATGTATTATACAAAAATGCGGTATTTTCATATCTTACTGCCCCTGCTTTAAATCACCGGCTCACCCTGTCCATACCTCTCCCGGGCTCTAAGAGCACGAATAGGTAACAGGTCACTTCCTGCAGGACTAAAACTTATCTCTTGTATTTATTTGTCCGGATTCATACCCTTTTTATATTTTGGAGTAGTTTAATGTAAGTTACAGTGCTTTGTACAGAGTTTCGCCAGACTCATCTCATTTAAAACCAACAAACAACAAAGAGTATCATTCAGGTGACGCATGAAAACAACTTCCCGAAGCATACTACTATTGATTTTTCTTTTTATCCGTGTCAGTGCTGATACCGAAGACTTTAAGAACCTAAAAGTTTATGCCGGTATAACCCATACCACCTATAACAGCGAGTTTGCAAATATCTGGCAGGAAAACGTCCCCTTACTTTTACAGCTCGAGACTAATTATCTCTATTTTGATTTTACCGCCTCATTCTGTTACAGCTACTATACCTCTGAAATAGAAAACTACCAGGGGGTAAAAGTCGATATGGCACTCTCCTATCCGGTTCGGCTCACCAACTTTGCACATATTTCTTTTGGAATCAAGGCTGGTAATTATCTTATGATCTTTGATCTTGAGAATCGACATGCCGCTAAAGAATCGGAATTGTATGTAGGTGCTGAGCTTTCGCTTCATACAACATTATGGCGCAACTTTTTGGCTAAAGTGTCCTATGAACATAACAGAATCTATACTAAAAGAAGAATCGATTTTTCTGAACTGGCTCTACTGTTTGGCTATTCTTTTAAAACACCTCAATTCCTAAAAGAGTTTCTTAAATGAAAAATTCAGATACAATCTACCTGCTTATTTTTGTGCTCTCTATTATATCCCAAGCACTATCCACCCCTCAAACGAGAATGGATAGAGTTACCTATACCCGCGGGGAAATACTCGAGATCGGAGTAAGAAACACTGCTGAACTTATCAAACGAAATCCGTACCTCTCATTTTTTAGCATCGATGACTATAACTTTTATGCCCAGCCTGATAATCCAGCGCTTAATGAACGGTATATCGATGTATTTATAAACCAGCATAGAATTAAGCTGTCAGTTTTAAACACCACCGCCTTAAACGCCATTCCCGTTTCCATATCCTCCATTGATACCGCTGTTTTTTACCCGCCCAATTCGATCGTTGAGGGCAGGTTGTGCAAAAACGGAGCGATTCAGTTAATAGCCGATCTTGACAAAAATTCCGCTATGGGCGGTTTCTCCATAGGAAATGAGATTAACGATCCGGGCCCCTATCTTTTTGTGGAAGAAAAAGCGAGCATAAATGTCGATAAAATAGGTATTGATGGTTGGTTTACCGGTTTTGGCTACTACAACGGACTGGGAGGCGTTCTTAGCGTTCAAAGAGATCAGTACTTTTTTACCGATAAACATATTTACTACCGAAATAACTCCTCGGCAAAACGCTCCCATTACTCCTCTTTTCTTGGTGCCTATGATGACAATGCACTGTTCCTCAATTATTCCAGAAAAGAAGACGCGCTGTTTATAAACACTATCGGTACAGAAGTCACTGCACTTAGTTCATCTTATAATCTGGATTATATAAGGGATTTTGGAATTTTTAGTTTAAACCTTTCCGGTAATCTCACCAAAACTGAACGGCTTGATGAAAACCAATCTCCTTACCTTGATCTCACTAAAAACGAAAATCATTTAACCTTAAGCGCTCCGCTGAATAACCACCAGTTCTCATACACGCTGATAAATGCTAACTACAAGGCAAATGACCACTCTTTGCACCACATCTATCATAACCCTTCCTATCTGTACGAACACGAGAACTACAGATTCGCCCTCGAAACCAAATTCGGAGAAAGTCAATCGGTACGCCTGAGGGTACTTGGTGATTATACAAGACCTCTTTCAGAACGTACATCGCTCTCCTTTAGCACTTCAATTGGCAGAGAAACTTTTTTGGATAACTTTGAGTTTATCAACCTCACAGAGAGAGAGCAGCTGGATATTTTCAGTGAAGATCTTTGTGTTAGCGATAACTTAAGTAAAGATTTCTTTTACCAGGCCAGTTTTACTCCTTCACTGACACACAGAAGAGAAAACTCAGTGTATCGTTTCTTTTTGAGGAACAGTTACTACCGGGACCTTATCTATCAGCGACAGACGTTTGTGATGGACCCTTCAGATTTCAGATTCTACTCTCCTGTGACTTTGAAAAACAGTGATCCGGGATTTACCGGGTTTGCGGGTTTTCAGGTTAGGGGAAATTATAATAAGCTCAATTGGCAAAGTACTTTTGAATATTTGCTTTTTACCGCAGGAAGCTACGAATTTAGGGATCTGTTTGATAAAAGAAGTAACTATTCCTTAAAGAGCTCTTTGCGCTACAATTTCGATGATAGATTTTTTGTCAATCTTACCATAGATATCTTCGGCAAACAATACCATTACAATTACCTGTTAGTTCCTGAATCTTACTCCCACGCTTTGGATCCGGTTGCTTCTGTGGATCTAAACTTCACAAAGTACCTTTTCAGAGATTACCTGAAGACAACCTTTTCATTTCAAAACATTTTCAACCAAAACATTGTGACTCATCCTGTAGGTGCCGGAAGAGATTTCGCTCTGTTTTTTAAGGCAGAAGTTTGGTTGTGGTAGGTATGATGGGATAGTTTTTGCTGTTTGTCCCTGTACCGGCCGATACCGACTATAACCTTCCGGAGGGCAGTGAGCTGAATATTGGAGTGTTGAACAAAAAAACGGTAGGGCATCTGTGACTTTAGGTAACAACCTCGCCTCTGGTTTCTATCACCTGCAGTTCAAAGACATACACCATGGCCCAAAACAGGTCTTCAGGGTTTTTGTGGCGCACTAAGAGTAGCGGGTTTGAGACCCAATACATTTCACTGTATTTAATGGTAAACGGTAAAGATTGTGGAATTCACAGGCCGATATGATAGAACCATTGGTTTTTCATTGCTCCATGCCTGCGGCGTAGCTGATAGTCGCCACCACTTTTTTTCTAGATAGTGTCAATAACCAGCATTGCCACTCGTATAATTTTATGCTTCTAAGAAAGCGTACTATACCAATGACTCTTTTACAGTGTCTTAACCTGAAAAAACGTAGACGATGCTGAAACCAGCTCATCAGTTTCACCAAACATCCTCTCATCTCAGTATACCATCACCCTCGTCTGGATACAAACCGAGTATCAGAGATCTCTTCTCAAACCAAGGAATAAACCGGTTTCAGTTGACCTTATCTTTAGGTTACCTTCATCTCCTAAATGTAATCTGGATAGATCTATCGAAACTTTCACACCACTTCTGAAACCCCAGTTTTGGAAATTTATATCTACACCAATTTCCGGTGAATAAATCGGTTTAATATTGTCCTTTATGTGGAATACAATCTTCTCATATTCAATGTCAGGATAATCAAAATACCCTTCGATTACGTAATCTACTCCAATATGATGATTGGTATATAATGATACAGTAGAATTTATCGGTCTTCGAATTTGAGGATATACGGAAAAACAGATCTTGCTTGTAGTAATTCTTTCAGTATATTCTTGTTTTTTATTACTTGGAATTAACCTTCCAGCTCCATCCGTTTCAGCCAGATATACATATGACTCATGGCTGGTTTGACTATGTATGTAGGATGAAGACACTCCCAGGGCAAACATGCGATTAAAGCCATATTCAAAACCGACTCCACCAGAAATTCCCCACCCTTAATAATCATCATTAAAAAAACCAGAGGTTTTCTCAAGCACAAATGATGGTTGGACAGAGAGAACTGCCCTTAATCCAGTTTGAGCAAAACTTATACTACTGATAAACAGAATGCCACATACTACCATTGGTGGGATCGCGCCAATTTTCATTTCTATTCTCCTTTAACTTCTTTAACATTGAATTTTTATACTATATTAGTTAATCGTATATCTATAACTAATATAAATAAAGTAAGGCAGGTATAGTCAACACATGAATAGCTGAGGAACGGTCGCCCACACTCTTTTCATTCACCCGTGAGCGCAAGCCACCAATCAGGAGACCTACCGTCAGGAAGGGCGGAGGACGGGGGTTCAGTTGATGTAGAGTCGAGGAAAAAAATAAGTTTAGAAGCGAAGTTTATACGGGAATAGCATTGCCAGTGTATGTCAAACATTCCGTGTAGTATACTGTTTCGCTGACAAAACCTGAAGAGGGCTGATTTCGATCTACACAGATTATCATAAAAACGCCTTCGCGGGCTTAAAACGAATTTGTGAGCGCCAATTGTGAATTCAAGTTTTTTCTGCAATCACTATGTCCTGGTAACTCAAGGTTGTTTTTCTTTCACACCAGGAGCCCCAGTGTATAGGTTCAATGATTTTCAGATTCAATTTCCTGTACATATCTCTGACTACTTCTTCTCTGTAAGCAACCGCAGCTTCAGGTATATCCTTGTTTGTGGTTAAACATCCATCTAATTTATAAATAAACTTCTGTGTAGTTAATCCAGATTGGACAAGAGTTTCTGTTTCCTTATTAAAAATAAAGTATGTAATCAGACATTTACCACCTGTTTTAAGAACCCTGGAAATTTCACTAAGATAGTTCTGAAGATCAGCAGGGAGCATATGTGTAAATACTGAGGTTAAATATATGAAATCAAAGTGATTGTTCTCAAATGGAAAACTATACTCTGAAGCTAAAATGGTGCCTTTCTCATTATACGCCTTATTGTATACATTGCTGTGAAGAAAATGGAAATTACTAAAGTTTTTGGTAATACGGGAGCTGCACCAATCAATCCCTTCCTTTACAATGTCAATGCCCCAGTATTCGCCATTTTTTGAAAGGAAGCTTGTTAATGGAATGGCCATACGCCCTATTCCGCACCCTACATCAAGAATTCTGTCAGTGGGCTTTAGACCTGCTAAATTGATGAAATGCTGTTTAAACTCCTGTCCGGTTTTTAAAAAGTCACTATCGCCAACAAAACGCAGGGCCTTTGGGGGTATCATAGTCTCTCTGTTTACTACTTTGTACATTCTTAGTTGGAGCGAGCGAATAGTTTTTTTAATAAACAGCTTTAGTGGTGTAGGTATAAACCTGAATGTTAGTTTCATTTCATTCTCCAGACTTATAGAGTAATATTGAGTATGCAATATACTGAATGTGTGCGAAAGATTAAAGATATATTTGGAATTTGATAGTCAATATTTTGGGAAGTAAACACTTTCAGAATGTCCTCTTTATTCAGTAATCTTTAGAATCGACTTGCCGTCATGTTTTTAAGGGATTCAATGATCAAAGGAAATCTGTTCAGCTCTCCCCGGGCTGGCGAAGTTGCCCGACCGGCTGAAAGGCAATTCCCGCAAACTCGCTGCTATCTACGTATAGCTACAACCCACTCAAATTGCTTGCTCACTGAGAGCTTATCGTAGTATAGTATACTTGCTTGTATAATTAAACCCTCCTATCCCTATCAGCTCTTCAGGAGTTCACGATGGCATATCTTTTGATCCTTTGATTATCATATCTACGCTTCTACTTCATGCTTTTATTTGAAAAGAAAGAGAGGTATGCCATGAAGGTTTTGCGCTCCCTGTGGTTACCGGGTTTATTGGTGATGATGTTTACCACTATCTTCTCCGGCTGCTCCGATTCAAACCCGGCAGACAGTAACGAAAGAATCGAACGCCCCGAAATTACTGAAGACATAGTATCCCCAACAACTCTTGGCCCCGGAGCCTACTCTGTGCACAACAACATTGCTGTGCATGCCCCATTAATTATCGAGCCAGGCACAATCCTAAGCTTCTCCGATCGCTCAGGAATACGGGTCGAGGGTGACGGCTATATCAGTGCAGAAGGTACTGCAGACGAGCCGATTGTTTTTACCGCAAGCTCCGGTAATCCTGAAGGCTGGAGTGGGGTGGGAATATTCAACAACAGCGACAACAATGTGCTCAGATATGTAATTATGGAATATGCCGGTAATTCCTGGAGCTCTGTAAATGGAAGTAACCGTACTAATCTGTACCTTCATGAAAACGCCAGAGCGACAGTAGAAAACTCCGTTTTCAGGTTTTCCTCCGGATATGGTGTGGTGGTCAGATCAAGAAGCGCCCTGTTTACTGCCTTTTCAGATAATACATTTGAGGATAACGCGACAGCGGCAATGCGTATTACCTCTCATCAGATTGGTATGATTCAGGACGGTAACCGTTTTGGTATAGATGCGGCTGCGGGGAGACGCTACATACATGTCGATGATGATGGAGAGCTGACCCGGACTGCCACATGGCCGGCGGTGGATGTTCCTTACCGCTTCTTTGGAAACCATTTCATAAATGAACCCAGTGCTGTTATCACTATCGAAGCCGGTGCTGTTTTGGAGTTTGATAACAGAGCTGGGCTCCGGGTAAACAGTGGAGGACTCAGAGCACTGGGCACCGAAGACGATGAGATTGTTTTCACCAGTGCTTCCGGAAATCCGGGTGACTGGCGTGGCATTGGCATTGCCTCCAATAATGATCAAAACACACTTCTCTACACCGTTGTCGAAAAGGCGGGAAACAGTTTGAGAGCGATCAATGGCAGCAACAGATGCAATCTGTATCTGCACGACTATTCCACCGTAACGATCGAAAATTCTACGTTTAGTAATTCCACCGGCTACGGTATCTATGCCAACGCTTCAAGCTCTCAGATTTTAAGTTTTGAAAGCAACACCTTTGATAACAATGAGACATCTGCAATGCGTATCACATCACACCAGCTTGGTATGATAGGAGAAAATAACGTCTTTAGCATTCACGATTTAACGGCTCCCAGACATGTTTTAGTGGAGCCTGACGGAGACCTGACCCAAAGTGCCACCTGGCGTGCCATTGATGTCCCTTATCACTTCAGTGACAATCACTTCATTGATGAACCCGGGGCCACAATTACTATCCAGCCCGGCGCGATACTTAAGTTTTCCGAACGCTCGGGGCTAAGGGTTAATTCCGGAGCACTTATTGCAGTAGGCACCGAAACTGACAGAATTGTTTTCACCAGTGTTAGCGGCAACCCAAACGACTGGCGGGGAATTGGTATCAACTCCCGTAACGATGATAACGAGCTTCGCTATGTAACCATCGAAAACGCCGGAATAAGTTTGAGGGCAATAAATAACAGTCAAAGTTCCCAGCTCAGGGTGGATACCAACGGGCAACTAAAACTCACTGATGTCATCCTCCGGAATGGTTCTTCCGAATATTTATCTTCAGATGGTATTGTAACCGACCGGCACGGAAATCCGTATACGGATGACAGTGAAGTTATCAGTGTTGGTAATAATATTTTTGGCGATTAGTTTTTTGGGGTGGGTGAAATACCACCCCTGTTTTTTGGGGATTAGCAGGTTTGGTTAGTTTAAGCTCGGTAGTGTGGTATTTACCTATTTTTACTATTCTTTGCGCTTTAACTTTAGTTTCAGATTAACCTTTCTTAGTGATAGCACCACAAGTGAAAGGCCGGATAACAGAGACATTAGCACCAAAGAAAGTGCAATGCCGATCTCTTTAATTATTTTAGCGGGCCTGTTGTGGGGATCGTACATTACATTCCTTTCTGGCAGTGTTTCGTTGTTTATAAACACAGCAAATAGTATTCCGTATTGATTACAATTACCGTACTAATACCCGTGCAGTCGCTTCCCTGTAAAGCTAACTATCAGCGAAGCCAGGGTAGAGGTGATAAATATCACAATAATTATGGCATCAAGGATTGTTTCAGTAATGATACCGGCCCTGTAAGCAGCCACAGCGATTGCCAATGTTGCAGCAGCCTGGGGCAGGGTAAGTGTACCTTTTAAAAGTTGCTAAAACTGATAGGAACCCAAAAGTAACGCATCAATTGTCCCCGTTTCTGAAATCAG
Organism: Chitinispirillales bacterium ANBcel5; assembly: GCA_029688955.1. NCBI lineage: Bacteria > Pseudomonadati > Fibrobacterota > Chitinispirillia > Chitinispirillales > Chitinispirillaceae > Cellulosispirillum > Cellulosispirillum alkaliphilum. Next base: position 14,315 of record JARUKZ010000005.1, read on the forward strand.
CTCAACGGTTCCCGATTTATTGTCCTTATCATTTGGGTTGGTGAATATGCCAAGGTCGCTTAGCTCCGCGAGTACTTCTGTGTTGTAGTTTATATTCAGTACACCATTTGAATTGAAATCGGCATTTCCATGGTGATGAACCGCGCCTTCCACTACCCCTTCACCATTATTTCCAAAATCGTAGGTTATATTACCCCCGGGCTCTACATACGTCATCCCCCTGAACACCCCATCAGTACCAAACTGGTTGATATTTCCCGTACTGCTTACATAGAAGAGGGTGTTTGATTGGTGCCCACTGGTGTAAAGACGATTATGGTTTATATTAAACGTGCCATCCACAATAAAGATTACTCTACCGTAAAAGTAGTTGTCCTGGGGGGCGTTGTTTATACCAGCATGAGTCCCTTCAGGGATTCTTATCACCAAAAACTGATCTCTCCACAAGGGCCAGTTCTCGAATGCGGACTGAACATTGGGCCCCGTTACATCCCACTGAAAACCGAGTATACTTACATTATTGATATACTTTTCAGGTATTTTTTTTATGTCTATAACCGGCTCCCTATCAGGTTCATTTACCATGCCTACCCTGGCAGCAATGTCTGAAATATGCTGCTCTTGAATAGACACATACTCATTAAATTGGGATCTGTTGGCAGTATAGTTAGGTCCCCAGTAACTGACAGATCCCCGGTAAAACAAATTTATTTCACCATTGAAATCAGTTACTCCATCCCCGATATAAACATCATCATATATATTGTGAGTATTATTTACAGCAGAAATCGGTTGTTGAAAAGCAGTAGCTCCTCGAAAATTATTAGCTTCATTTTGCATGTATATTCTTTCACTGTTTATAAAAACGTTACCTGTCACCGTTAATCCTGTCAGTTGATTTACCTCACCATCCGGACTAGCATTTACCCATTTAAGGTTGCCCTCTATTGTTGATCCCGGTTTATTCAATGTAGCACTACTGCCAAAAAAAACATCTCCCCGCACAGTAAAGGAACGGTTAAAATTTCTTGCAGGGCCACTTAGATACAGAGCATTTTTAACCTGGTTAGTAACAACCCGTATTCCTTCAAGCTGATAAAAAGCAGCCGTTGTACGTGGTGAACCGGAGCTCCCTTTTCCGGATCCTTTTATTTTCGCAATCAATTCAGAGGTACTAAAAGCAGCTATTTGCGAAATGATCGTTTGATTTTTACCGATTCTTTCTTCTAACAGGGTAGTCACATTTGTTTCTTCGATAAATTCATTGAGTACTGTTACCGAAGTGTTGGGCTTAATTGAAAGGAAAGATTCTGTGGCACGCAAAGCGTTATTACTTGATATCTTTGCCACCTGCATTGATGAAAAAACTCTCGAATCCCTACTATCACTGCTCATCATACTAGTCATAAAAGTAGTCACAATGCCAATGAATACAAGTGAAGCCAACACTCCTACAATTGTAGAACCATGGGAATTCTTTAGAAATTTTCCACTGATGCCCATAACAGCCTCTTTATTACAGTTCAAAAATCAGACCATTATTAATTACCGGAATCGTAATCTCATAATGCTCTCGTATAATATTATCGTAAAAACTTATAGAAAAATCGCCCATATCGTAGGTGGTCTTTTTTACCGAACTGGCCAGGCCTTTTTCACTATTAAGCAAAATGATCACTTTGATGTATTTCACAAGCTCCTTTTGGGTTACATCCGTTCCATCCACATCCCAGTCGCTCATATCAGTTGAAAAATGAAATCGCAGGCTTTCAACGTTTGAGGCTATACTGTGTCTTGAGTTTCCTGAAGCTGTTCCCCTGACCTCTCTGATCAGTTTATAATTTTCAACATAGTAGGAGATGGTGTCGATCCCTAACCAGGTACCTCCTTCATCTATCCGTCCCATAACCACAGACAGACTATCAAAGGGATATCCTCTTGCAAAAGTGAATGATGAAAGGTCAAGGGAACAGATCTGAACATTTGTGTTAAGCACCAGCTCCATAGAATCGCTATCGGAAAAATGTATCTCTGTTTTGTATCCAGTATTTTTAATATCATCGTAAAGAACCTGCTTTATCTCATTACCGGTTACCCGCAGTGAAGAAACCGTTGTATCTCTTGCCATAAAAAATGATGATCGGTTTACCAGCATAATTACCGGAGCCAGTAGAAACATAGCAAGTGATATGTAAATGATAAGTTCAAGCAGTGTCATCCCTTTTCTGTTCATTTTACTATCCCGGAAAGAGAAACATTATGATCCCGGCCCAACTTATCCCATTTAACCGTAACAAAGGCTTCCTTCATAAAGCTGCCACTGCCGGCCCAGTTCACAGAATAACATGCAGTAAAAGAAACAGCTCCCCTCTCCACTGCTCCAAGACAGGTATCAGCTCCAGCTTCAACAGGATTTGTGAGCGATTGATTATACAGGCTTTCCAAAACGTCAGAGGCAAGCGAATAGGCTATATTCACTTCCCGTATAACTTCTTTGTGTCCTGTTATGCGGGGAAAAACAGAAGCGATAGATATCAGAGCCACAGAAACAAGCAACAGGCTAATTATAATTTCTACAATTGAAAACCCACCATTTTTTGACGTTTTTTCCATCCCACTTCTCCGAAAAGGAATTGTGAAGAGCTTGTGAGTTTAAACGTTTAACTTCCTATATTAACTATACTCCTTATAGTAAGGATTTTCAAGAAGATTTATACTTTTAGTATGTACCCCTACCCCCTTTACATCACAGCTTATCGTCTTTTGTTTCGGTATGTTTAATTAACACTACAGGTTACACAGAACATGGTTTTGCACCGGGTGTATGGTTTTGTACAAAATAAAGAGGTTAAATGCAAGATCCTTACTGTTAAACACCAGTGCAACCACTATAAATACCAAAACCCACACCTATAAATCATCAATAAAAAACGTTCAGCTCAAGCAACACAGAGTGTCTTTAGCAGTTGCTAAAACTGATAGGAACCCAAAAGCAACGCATCAATTGTCCCTGTTTCTGAAATCAGCTCAACGGTTCCCGATTTATTGTCCTGATCATTTGGGTTGGTGAATATGCCAAGGTCGCTTAGCTCTGCGAGTACTTCTGTGTTGTAGTTTATATTCAACTTCCCGTTTGCATTGAATTCTGCATTGCCATGGTGATGAATCGCTCCCTCCACTACTCCTTCACCTGTAGTTCCAAAATCGTAGGTTATATCACCTCCGGGCTCTACGTAGGTCATCCCCCTAAACACCCCTTTCGAGCCAAATTGATTGATGCTTCCCGTGCTGCTTACGTAAAAGAGGGTGTTTGATTGGGGCCCACTGGTATAAAGCTTCTGTTCATTTACATTAAACGTGCCATCCACGATAAAGATTACTCTGCCGTAGAAGTAGTTGTCCTGTGGGACATTATTTATGCCAGCATTAGTATTTTCAGGAATTCGCAAGATTAAAAATTTATTTTTCCACAGCTCTCTGGTCTCATAGGCAGCCTGAACATTGGGCCCCGTTACTTCCCACTGCAAACCGATGGGACTGACATTGTGAATATAATTTCCATCTATTTTACCAATGTCTATGACCGGCTCCTGATCAGGCTCATTTACCATACCAACCTGTGCAGCGATATCTTCAATTTCACCAGGAATAATGGATATATAATCATTAAAGCGGTCACTGCTATAATTTGGCCCCCTGTACCACACTGATCCCCTGAAAAACATATCAACTTGACCATTAAAATGTGTTACACCATCTCCAATGTACACATTGCCAAATATATTATGAACATTGTCAAAAACCTCGATACGTCTCTCAAAACCAGTTGCTCCACGGAAATTATTGGCGTCACCCTGAATATTAAGGTCAGCAGTATTTATAAAGGTATTACCTTCAACGGTTAATCCTGATAATCTGTTTGGGTTACCATCCGGGGAGGTATTCACCCATTTAAAATTACCTTCTATTCTTGACCCCGCTTTATTCAAAGAAGCGCTGCTTCCCAAAAAAACATCTCCCCTTACCGTAAAAGGTTCATTAAAATTCCTTGCTGGACCATTCAGATACAGTGCGTTTTGAATCTGGTTATTAACAACCCGTATTCCGTCAAGCTGGTAAAGGGCTACTGTTTTACGCTGTGATCCTGTTCTTCCCCTGCCTGAGCCATCAACCTTAGCAACCAAATCAGATGTATTAAATGCAGCTATATGCGAAATAATCGACTGGTTTTTACCAATAGTCTCTTGTAGTAAGGAAATACTATTTGGTTCTTCGATATATTCGTTAAGCAACTCTACAGAAGAATTGGGCATAATTGAGAAAAAAGATTCTGTGGCACGAAGAGCGTTATTACTTGATACCTTCGCCACCTGCATCGATGAGAATGCTCTTGAGTCCCTACTATCACTGCTCATCGTACTGGTCATTAAAGTAGTAACCACGCCTATAAATACAAGTGCGGCTAACACTCCTACAATGGTAGAGCCATGGGAATTCTTTAGACAATCTCCACTGATGCCCATAACAGCCTCTTTTTTACAGTTCAAAGATCAGACCATTATTAATTACCGGAATCGTAATCTCATAATGCTCTCGTATAATATTATCGTTAAAACTTATAGAAAAATCGCCCATATCGTAGGTGGTCTTTTTTACCGAACTGGCCAGGCCTTTTTCACTATTAAGCAAAATGATCACTTTGATGTATTTTACAAGCTCCTTTTGGGTTACATCCGTTCCATCGATATCCCAGTCGTTCATATCAGTTGAGAAGTGAAATCTCAGGCTTTCAAGATTTGAAGCTATTTTGTGTTTGGAATTCCCTGAAGCGGTGCCTCGGACCTCTCTTGTCAGCACGTAATTTTTAACATAGTAGCAAATGGTATCGATTCCTAACCATGTACCATTTTCATCTATTCGTCCCATAACCACAGATAAACTATCAAAGGGATATCCTCTTGCAAAAGTGAATGATGAAAGGTCAAGAGAACAGATCTGAACTTCTGTGTTAAGCATAAGCTCCATTGAATCGCTATCAGGAAAAAGCATCTCTGTTTTGTATCCCGTATTTTTAATATCATCGTAAATAACCTGCTTTATCTCATTACCGGTTACACGCAGTAAAGAAACCGTTGTATCTCTTGCCATAAAAAAGGATGATCGATTAACCAGCATCATTACGGGAGCCAGTAAAAACATAGCAAGTGCTATATAAATTATAAGTTCAAGCAGCGTCATACCTTTTCTGTTCATTTTACTACCCCGGAAAGAGAGACCTGATGATCCCGGCCCAACTTATCCCATTTAACCGTAACAAATGCTTCCTTCATGAAGCTGCCACTGCCGGCCCAGTTTACAGAATAACATGCAGTAAAAGATACAGCCCCCTTCTCCACTGCTCCAAGACAGGTATCTAACCCCGCTTCAATGGGAGTTGTGAGCGATTGATTATAGAGGCTCTCCAAAACATCAGTGGCCAGCGAATAGGCGATATCCACTTCCCTGATAGCTTCTTTATGCCCCGTTATACGGGGAAAAACAGAAGCGATAGATATAAGAGCCACCGAAACAAGCAACAGGCTTATAATAATCTCAACAACCGAAAAACCGGCAGTTTTTAGAGCGTTTTGCATCTTATGCTCCCGAAAAAGAGGTGTTCCCAATAACTGCCCTACTCAACAACTTAAACGTTTAACCACCTACTTTAACTATACTATAGTATTCATTGCTTTTTCAAGGAGATTAATAAGCTGAAAAAGGTTCCGGTGCTCTATACAATTGGGATTTAAATTTTATTTAGGGTAAGTTTGGCTAAAACACGTTCTTAGGACTATTTTAAGGCTTTGACCTCTTTGTCAGATAAAAGAATGGTGAAGGTAAGCAGAACTATAGCACACAAGTGATGTGCAAAAAAGGGGTAAGTACGGGGAAGCCAAAGCTTCCCCGTATCTTTAAACTATTTTACTTCTTCAAAATCTGCATCTTCTGGCCCTTCGCCTTTATCCTTTTTAGGTGGCTCTTCACCTGCACCCTCCGGAGCAGCACCTGGCTGTGGTCCGGCAGCACCAGCAGCACCTTCACCGCCTGCGGCTCCACCAGCTTTATACAAAGCCTCCGCCATAGCATGTGATGCCTTGGTAAGCGAATCGATACTGCTCTTTATCGCCTCTACATCATCACCCTTGGATTTCTCCTTTAAATCCTCAAGTGAGGACTGAATTTTACCCTTGTCCTCATCAGATATCTTTCCGTCCAGTTCACCAAGGGTTTTTTCTGTCTGATAAATCAGCTGGTCTGCCTGATTTTTTACATCTATTTTTTCCCGCTCAGCCTTATCCTTCTCAGCATTGGCTTCCGCTTCCTTAACCATCTTCTCGATATCACTTTCGGCCAGCCCGCTTGAAGACTCGATTCTTATCTGCTGCTGTTTGCCGGAACCCTGATCCTTTGCACTGACATTTAAGATACCGTTTGCATCGATATCGAATGTAACTTCGATCTGAGGAACGCCACGTGGAGCTGCCGGTATACCGATAAGATCAAACTTACCAAGTAAACGGTTGTGAGCAGCCATCTCTCTTTCACCCTGGTACACCATAATAGTAACAGCAGTCTGGTTGTCAGCGGCAGTTGAGAAGACCTGGCTTTTTTTGGAAGGAATAGTGGTATTGCGCTCAATAAGCTTAGTCATAACTCCACCTAAAGTCTCAATACCAAGAGAAAGAGGGGTTACATCAAGCAAAAGAACGTCCTTAACACTTTCATCACCGCCTAAGATAGCACCCTGAATAGCAGCTCCCACCGCTACGACTTCATCGGGATTAACCCCCTTATGAGCAGGTTTACCAAAGACCTCCTCTACTTTACGCTGCACAGCCGGGATACGGGTTGTTCCACCCACCAGGATGACTTCATCGATATCAGAAGCACTCATTCGGGCATCAGCGAGGGCCTTTTTACACGGCTCAACGGTTCTCTCCACCAGATCCCCTACCAGCTGTTCAAATTTAGAGCGTGAAATTGTTAAATCAAGATGCTTTGGTCCACTGGCATCAGCAGTAACAAAGGGCAGATTAACATTAGCCTGCATTGCAGATGAAAGCTCAATTTTTGCTTTCTCAGCAGCTTCTTTAAGACGTTGCAGAGCCATGCTATCGCTTCTTAAATCGATTCCGTTTTGCTTTTTAAAATCATCTGCAATGTAATCTATCAATATTTTGTCAAAGTCATCCCCACCCAGATGGGTATCTCCGTTGGTTGATTTAACTTCAAACACACCTTCACCGATTTCAAGGATAGAGATATCGAATGTACCTCCACCAAGGTCAAATACTGCAATTTTTTCATTTTTCTTCTTATCGAGTCCGTAGGCAAGTGAAGCAGCAGTGGGCTCGTTTATGATCCTTTTTACATCAAGACCCGCAATTTTACCTGCATCCTTTGTAGCCTGTCTCTGGGCGTCATTAAAATACGCGGGAACGGTAATAACCGCTTCCGTGACCTCTTCACCGATGTAATCTTCAGCAGCCTTTTTCAGATACTGCAAAATCATAGCAGAGATTTCGGGTGGTGAATAGTCACGATCCCCTACCTTTACCTTCACCGGATCTTCCATGCCACCAACCACGTTGTATGGCACCTTTTTCTCCTCAGACTGCACTTCACTGTGGCGCCTACCCATAAACCGTTTTACAGAGTAGATGGTGTTTTCAGGATTGGTAATCGCCTGTCGTTTTGCTATAGCACCAACCAAACGTTCGCCGGTTTTTGAGAAGGCAACAATTGAAGGTGATGTGCGTCCCCCTTCAGAGTTGGGGATAACCACCGGCTTACCGGCTTCCATTACAGATACGCACGAGTTAGTAGTCCCCAGGTCTATTCCAATGATTTTCCCCATAATTCCTCCTGAATCAGTTATTGTTTAAAGATTGTATTCCACTTTTAGATTCACCCAAGATATGCAATGGCCGTGCCAAAAAAAAGGTGCTCCTAAACTACTGTTTAAGGCACCTTTTTATACGATATCATTTCAGTATCAAACACGTCGTTTCATAATGAAACACTACGGCACACTGATTCCTTTCAAAACGGGACGCTCAACTCCCCTTCAAAAGAGGTAGTTTTATATCAATTAATTCCGGACGACGAAAGTGAATAATTGATATCACACCCACAAACAAAAATCCCGATGCATAGAGCACAAGAAAAGGTGATACCAGAAAGTTTGTATATCCTAAAAACATTCTGAAACTTATCAGACAATACACCCCAAGCAGAATCTCAACGATACAGGTAAGGTCCTTAATAGGCTTGTAGGTCTGTTTACCTGCAGATTGCCCTTTTTTTGGTGTACGGTGAAACGGCGACTTTAATTTAAAGAGCGCTTCAAGTACAGCCTTTCCGTTATTTACTGCCAATCCAGTCCCAATAAGCATCAGTGCAGGTATTAAAAAGATCTGTTTTCGTATCTTATTGCCTACGTAATACTGAGAAACCATATACATAGTAGAAGGCCCACTTGTTGCCAGGATCATTGCAAACACAATACACCCAAACCAAAACGGTGGCAAAAACACCTTAACATAGAAAAGCACCGGCATTGTCAAAACAGCAAGTAAAAACATTAGTGGATGCACTACATAATGGGTCAGATGAAAAATAGCCTGCAGGAGCTTGAAAACAGGCATTCTTTTTTTCCAAAGCAGAGGAATGATTTTCATTGCAGTCTGAATAGATCCTTTGGCCCATCTAAACTGCTGGTTTTTAAATGCATTGATATCTTCCGGTATCTCTGCAGGGACTTCAAGATCTGGGACATATTCAGTTTTCCACCCGGCAAGCTGCATACGGTAAGACAGATCCATATCTTCAGTAAGCGTATCATGCTGCCAACCACCACTGGTTTCAATAGCCTTTCTGCGAAACACTCCGGCAGTACCATTAAAATTCATAAACAAGCCATTCCAGCTTCTTGCTGCTTGCTCAATCATGAAATGGCCATCTATTCCCATGGCCTGTCCTCTGGTAATGAGAGATTCTCTTTTATTAAGATGAGTCCATCTTCCCTGTACAAGACCCAGTTGTGGTTTATCCACAAAAAAGGCCATGGATTTTTTCAGAAAATCTTTGGTAGGCACAAAGTCGGCATCAAAGATAGCGACAAACTCTGCATCGGTGAAATCAAGTCCGTTCTGAAGCGCTCCGGCCTTAAACCCAGTCCTGTCTTCTCTTCGAATGATCTCTACATTGTATCCCTTTTCGCGAAGATCACTAACGGTTTTATCTACATATCCAACCGTCTCATCGGTACTGTCATCAAGTACCTGTATCTGGTGGCGGCTGCGGGGATACTCCATTTTCGCGGCAGCTTCAATTACCCTGCAGGCAACAAGCTTTTCATTGTACATAGGCAGCTGCGTCACCACCAAAGGGTACTCAGATTCATCCCTGTCCTGATAATAGTAGTTGAACGTCTTGCGCTGTGAGGATATTTTCTCTTTGCGTTTTCTTAAAAACAGGTAAGTAAGGACGTAGCACTGTATTCCATAGGATAACAGTATTAATGAACATAAGACATAAAGGGTACAAACAATAACAAGGGCGACCATAGTACCTTAAGCCCTCCTATATTTACTAATGAAGATAAAGGAACACCGTTATTCGTGATTTTAATCACAAAAGAGTGCAATAATATACTTTTTTGATTCTATGAAATGTATAAAAAAGCGACACTAAATGCTATCGGAACAATAATTCTACCTCATTCATTACCTCAGTGAAGAGTTGTGGGTCACAAAACAGCTCTGCCATACCGGGATCATCCCATCCAGACTGCTTAAATCCGTTCAGTTCCCCCGGGCCCCTTAGCTTAAAATCAATTTCAGAAATCTTAAATCCATCGGTTGTCGAGCAAAATTGTTTTAATCTGGTTAAGTTCTCCTCATCAGCGGTGTCTGATAATAAAAAGCAATAGGACTTTTTATCTCCCCGCCCAACCCTTCCTCTTAGCTGGTGAAGCTGGGCCATGCCAAAGTGCTGTGCTCCCTGAATTACAATCACCGTGGCTTCACTGACATCCATCCCCACCTCAATGATACTTGTAGCCATGAGCAACCCATCTTTACCCTCTTTAAAACGCTTAACAGCCAGATCTCTTTCCTCGCTTTTCATCTTTCCATGTACACAGCCGATCCCAACAGATGATAAACCATTTCTGATAAGCTCATCCCTTATCTCTTCCAAACTTTTTGTCGCTTCACCATCCTGCACAGCCTCTATCCGTGGGACAACATAGTACACCCTCCCCCCCGAGTTTATCTGTTGCTGTAAAAAGGAGATCATATCACCTTTTTTGTGCTGTGGAACCAAATGGGTGGAAACCGCGGTTCTGCCCGGTGGAGTTGAGTGAAGTGTAAGCAGATCCAGATCCCCGTAAAGTGTTTTGGCCACAGTTTGTGGAATGGGGGTAGCGGACATCATAAGAAAATCTGAACGATGGTCTTTTTCCTGTAATTGCAGACGCTGTCCCGCGCCAAACCTTTGCTGCTCATCAATAACGATCATGCCTAAAGTATTATACCTGACTGAGGGCATAAACAGGGAGTGAGTACCAACAACAAACTGCAGCGCCCCGGATGATAGATCCTTTAAAATTTCCCTCTTTTCAATACTACTTACACCTGAGCACAGTAGTTTTGCCTTAAACCCCAGTGCTGTCAGCCACTTCTGTACAAGGGTAAATGTCTGTTTTGCCAACACCTCAGTAGGTGCCATCCACGCCACCTGCAACCCTTCATTTAACGCCGGAAGCGTAGCAAAAAACCCCACCAGTGTTTTACCTGAACCTACATCCCCCTGCAACAGCCGGTGCATTCTGTTTTCGGAAGCGGCATCACGGTGGAGAACATTTATACACTCAAGCTGATCAGCGGTTAAAGAGAATGGTAACAAGCCCTTCATTTGTTGCACCAAATCACCAGCTTCCAAACTCCTTCCCGGAAGAGCGTATTTGCGCCTGTTCCACCGTATCGACAGCGCTGTTTTGTATAGCTGTTCGTAGCGGATTCTGTCCCAGTACCTTTTTAACTCAGTTGACTCTGGCTTGTGGATCTGTTTAAGACATTGAAAAAGGTCAGGGAAATTTTTCCTCTTTTCCAGAGACTGAGGTAAAACCCTGGGATAGTTCTTAAGACTATCTAAAATCCAGTCAATTGCCTTTCGAATATTTTTCTGACTTAAGCCAGCAACACGCATCCGCTCTTTTATGGAATATAGAGAAACATACGGTTGCACTGCATGGTTCTCATCCTTAAGCTCTTCTATCATAGGGTGAACCATCTGGTAGCCCCCAAAATATCCTATTTTACCGGTAAGAATAAGTCTCATTTCCGGCTTTATGGTTCTGTTGTAAATCTGAGCACCCTGAAACCATATCGCTTCCATTTTTCCACTCTTATCTTCAACGGAAACTCTAAACCGGGGTTTGCGCCCTCTTTCATATCTAACTTTTCGAACTGTTCCGCAAACAGTGCACACAGCATCCCTGTACTGCTCGAGGTCAGCCATCGCGACAGCCTTACTTCTGTCAATGTATCTGGTAGGGAAGTAATAGAGCAAATCACCGATTGTAGCTATACCATGGGCCTTTAAAGCAGCGACACGTTTGGGCCCAAAATTTGGTATCTGCGATAGAGGAGTGAGAAAATCCAATCTCGATTTTATTGGTTTGCTATCCATTCTTTTTCAAAGTTTCGAAAAATTAGCTGTTCCATAGAATTGTATACAAGATAATTAAAATTTGAGGGTAATGTGAGCACAAACCGCAAACTACCCTACCAGGTATCGTTGAAACAAACAACAACGACTTACTTGTAAGTAGGTTTCATAAAATAAAACCCTTGTTACTATAATATTTCAGTGCCCTGAGGGGTAATATATATAGCCTCTGATGACAGTTTTATTCATTTTCGGTATCAAAGGAGGTGTCGTATGGAGGGAGAAACAGTTGTTGGGTATTTCCATGTCGCAGCAAAACCAAATTACCCTGAAGGGTCTCTGGGAGAGCAACCTATATACTACGAAGGCAAAGAAGTGGGCCATATAGATTTTACCCCGGATGGCCATGGGAATGTAAAAATGCGGCTTGAGGACCTTGAAGGCAGAGTTCAGGAGTTGGGTACTGAAAAAGACCGTACCCGTGATGAATTAGAAGAATAGCAGCTACCTTCAAGGGAACGAGTATGCGCCGGTTAGAAAAAGCCGGCGCATACTCAATCTTAATCCCTGTGGTACTTTCTACCCCTTATAATCGATAGTGCTCTATACATCTGTTCAAAAAGAATCAAACGAGCAAGATCGTGGGTAAAAGTCATTCTGGACAGAGAAAAGCGCAGGTCTGCATACTCTTTAACCTTTTCACTCAAACCATCCGGCCCACCGATCACAAATACCATTCTACTATTATAGTTTTGAATGTTTTGGGCAAACTCCCTGGAGCTAAACTGCTTGCCCTCTTCAGCAAGCGCAAACGAGTAACCCTGACTCTTCTTTAATATGCTCAGTATTTTTTCACCCTCAGTTGCTCTATTACCATCCCTGATCTCTACTACTTCAAGCCTGGCATCAAAACCGATCAGCTTTTGATACTCCTGGATTTTTGTTAATAAATACCTCTCTTTTACCTTCCCCACTGCCACAACTTTAATAAACATACTTTTTCTCTCTACTGAAGCTGAGATGTAACTACTTTCCAGAAGATGTCGCCGCCCTGAGAAACCTCATATTCCAAAAAAAGATACCCGGCCCTGTGACCATCTTCAAAATACGCCAGCACCCAGTAGTCACTTACAAACCACATGTACTCCTCTGAAGGGAAAAACATGGTTCCCCCCAGCACACCTTCATAGGGAATAAGCTCCGGGCGCTCTTTAAGATCTGAAAGCAGCAGGTTTGGATCGGTTATACCCTGTTTCACCAATCCTTCTTTGTGAAATTGTGATAACCCCGGCGGACACCTATCTTCGGTTTCCGAAACCCGCGCCTGAAGACTATCTACTTTTTCCTGTAACTTTGTTGCCCGTATCTGGTGCTCTCTTACTGTTTGCTTTGTAGTTTGAAACATCACAGCCACTACTACCAAAACCACCAATGCAGCAATCAAAGCAACTGAAATTAAATTCTTTCCACGCATCCTGATCTCTTTACGGATAAGTTAAACAAGATAACCGAAGTCAAAACTCCCGACTTCGGTTATATAAGCACTCAGGGTAAATATAATACAGGGTAAAATGGATTGTTGTTGAAGCCTTATTGCTCCGAAGGGGAACGGTTGTTGTTGTCGGGATATTCTAAATTCAGTTCCCTTGAGAGATACTTTAAGAGGTCATGCTGTGCTACGGTCCCAACCAGATCCCCACTGCCACCGAGTACCATTAGCCTTGTTTTGCCGGTTCTGTTCATAAGCGTTAAGGCTTTCATGGCATTGTCACTCTCCTGCACTGAGTTATCCGCTGAAAAAGGTTTTGCATACTCTTCAACCCTATGCCGCTCCCACTCTTGCCTGGGGATATTTTTAAAATCTGTGATGTCGATACATTTTACCTTTCCGTTGTTCTCCACAGGAAAAATATTAAAATGGTACCTGTAGATATAATCTTCCACCAAATGATCAACCGTGGTATCGGCCGAAACCATCACCGGATCACGTTTTGTAAATTTTTCCACCGATTCTCCTTCCAAAGCACCCCGTACCAGGATACTTTCATAGGACATTTTTGAAGCGCTTCTGATAAAAAGGCCGATTAGAGCCCACCACAGGCCACCTACAATTCCTCCCGCCAGTACAGAGAAGATACCGATTGCAACTAAAAGCAGGCCAAAACCGGCCCCAATTCCTGAGGCAACCCTGGTAGCCCACTTTATATTCTTCTTCCAACCCCACAAAATTGCCCTAAACACCCGACCCCCGTCAAGGGGAAAAGCAGGAAGCATATTAAAGATAGCCAATACGATGTTTATAGTGCTTAAGTAGCCCAAAATAGCAAGAACTGGTACGGTGAAGGCCATAGTTTGACCGAGCACCGAAAGCCCCCAAAATGCAACACCAATAATTACCGATGCCACCGGTCCTGCCAGTGCCATTAGTAATTCGGCTTTTGCATGCGGTGGCTCTTCATCCATTTCTGCCACGCCACCAAAAACAAAGAGCGTGATACTCTTCATGGGTAAGCCAAAACGGCGGGCCACTAATGAATGGCTCAATTCATGAAGAACGATTGATATAAAAAGCCCTGCTGCACCAGCTACACCCATCCACCAGTATGTAGCGGATGATAACCCCTCGTGTAATACAGGAAATACTCCCTGAGCCAAAGACCACACAATTAGAACGGCAATTATTATCCAGCTCAAATCGATATATACTTCGAAACCAAGGAGTTTTATTATCTTAATTCGTTTTCCAAACATAGCATCCTCCACTCCTTTTTCCTGTATGTGTTAAGCACACAGGCTGTGAGTTTCGGGCTCAAAGCTTAAACCCGTCTACTGTTGAAAGACGCAAAGACTATACCTGAGAAGAGGAATCGATAAATGGTGAATGTTTTTAGCGGGCTTGCTGTACCTGTTTTTTGTTCTCTTCAATAAGGCACACCGAAAGCCACTGTAGATTTGAAATCCTGGGGACAAGAAGAAGGTCGGTATGAGCCACATCTTCAGAACTAAGTTGTGGATTAGAATAGAACGTCTCGATGATATCGATGCACGCTTCGGATTCCTCCAGATACTCCCTTAAAAGCCTCTGCAGCTCTTTACCGGGAAGCGTGTCTTTTTCAAGGAATGTAGTTTCAAGTTTCTTTACACACTTCTTGAAATGGTTCTTCGTTTCAATACTTTGTTGGGGATGGTTCATTATGTTAGTAAGACACTGCAGAGAATAATCCAAAAGATTTTGTAAGGCAACGTAATTAGTCATATCGGGGGAGTTTACTACAATCGCAGACACCACTTTGGCTTGCGACCTGCTACTCCCTTTTGTTTTTGTTTTCTTAACCGCTGAACCCATTTAAATCCCCATACTAATTACGCTTTCAAAACACTTTATATATGATCGAACACCATATGCTTTACTTCAACACCTTCGATTTTACAGAGAGCGTCTGTAAACTCTCCAAATTTCCCGTCATCACCAAGCAACTCTATGAGGACCAAACCATTTGGAGAGCAGGCGTTATCTGAAGTATCATGAATACCTACTCGTGTCTTAATAAAACACCCAAATTTGGTAAAAATATCCTGTACATCCGGAACATGTTTAACTCTATCGGTAATATGTACCCCTACAATATAGTGCTTTTTGTGCTCAGCCATACTACTCTCCTCTGCTTTTTAAAGTGTATCAGGGAAGCATAGAATCGAATTCCGACCTGTATTCTTTCATCACAAGCTGTGCTTTTGCTTCATCTCCCTTGGCCCTAAGGGCATTGTGAAGATTAATGTAGGCACTTTTTCTGGCGTTTTTCTGTGATGGAGCCATATTTTCCAGAGCTGTTTGGAACATTGCAATCGCTTCATTGTACTTATTTTGCTGAAGGTATATCAGTCCAACCCTGTTTTGAAGCTCTGAAGTTCTGTAATGATTTGGAAATAGTTCAAAATAGTTATGGTAATACTGCACCGCTCTGGTCTGATCTTCCGCGAACTCCAACTCTGCGAGCCTCAACCAGGATTCACCCGCAAAGAGCCCTAGAGGAAACACATCCAGGTACGTGTGAAACACCCGTTTTGCCTCAATTTGAGAGACATGTTCAGATTTTATCTTTCCAATAGAAAAGAGCGCGTCTTCTCTGTAAATATCTCGTACAGTCTCATCTTCATAGAGTTTTGTATAAAGCTCTAACGCCTCATTCCAGCTACCGCTTAACTCATATTCCCTTGCTGTTCTGTATATCTGCTCGACATTTGACAACTGCTGAACCGGCTGATCCTCCTCCCCGGTTTCATCGGTTTTAACCACCGCTGAAGTTTCCCGGAATGGGCGCTGTTTTTGTTCCTGTGCTTTAGCAAGCATGGAAAATTCCAGCCTATTTACCGATTCATCGGCAATAGTAATGAGAGTATCTATGGTTTCATATCCATCCTTTATGAGTTCTACTCTATGATCACCTTCAGAGCGATATAGCGCCAGTGGTGTTGAACCATAGTAGCGACCATCTATTTTAACCGAACAGCCAGGAGTGTTGCTGCGAATAATCAGCACTCTGTAATTTAGGAGCTCTTCAATAGCAGGTATACGGGTGATTTCGCTTCTGGAAACAACTATTCCACCATCTCTTATACTGTAGCTCTCATTTTCAGCGTCATATATGTAGCTCTGCCCGGCTTTAAGTTCAATTGCTTCTGCTCCATTCTTTATAATTACAGAGCCTTCAAGCACCTGGGTTGTAAACCGGTTGTTATCCTCCGGTTTAACACTGAAATAAGTTCCGGTAACACTGATATCGTAATCAGGTGTGGAGACGTTGAAACGTTTACCCGTACGCTGTTCATTAACATAAAACACAGCCCGCTGCTGAGATGTCTTCGACTCGGTAGAATTTGACACCCCTACTCTGTAGCTTGCCATTTCTGTACTCAGGTGTTCGATCTCCAGAGCAGAGCCGTTTTGAAGCTCAATAAAGCCATATTTATTCACCAGTTTGAGAAAACCACCCTCATTTGAACTGTATTGTTTTCGATCGGTGGCCAGGAAATCTACTATCTCAGCATCTGCCCCCTGAGCCTGAAAAACCAGTGTGGGGATAGATTGGGCATAATCGTTTAGGTAATTAAAGCTATTAAAAGTAAGCGCGCCAACGACGAGAATGAAAAGAACAACCCCGATATATTTCACCGAACTAAGCCGGTTAAGATAGTAATCGATCATGATCCAAAACGGCTGGGCTCCAAGACCTTTGCTCTTCTGGTCGCTGTTAATTTTTGAGAAAAGGTTTTCCTCCACCCGCTCCCAAAATCCACATGATGGAACTTTTTCTGCTCTTAAATACAATTCCCAATCACTCAGTGAATCTACTTTAGATACAAGCTTATCGAACTCATTTTCTCTGCTTTCGATTGAAAATGGTGGTTCAAGCTCTTCCTGGGATGCGGCTTCTTCCCATTCGCTGTTGTTTTGCTCCCAAATCTTTATTTTCTCGAAGAGTTTTTCTTCCCGCTGTTCCCATTGCTTCTGGGTACTGATTTTGGGAGTCATTATGATATTTTCCCACTCATCTCTTAATGAGAGTTCAGTTATACTATCATCGAGCTTATCTTCAATTTTTATCCATCGGTTGCGGGGCAACTCTTCCTGTGTATTTATACATTCATTTACCGGTTCTTCATACTCCCGGTATAAATCGATTCTTTTATAGAGCTGCTTTTCTACCCGATCCAAAAGCTCATGGGGAGTGATCTCATCTTTTTTAAGCATTGCAAGAGCACCAAGATCCTCAGCTTGTTCTATACGGGAATCAAGACGCAGCTCTACAGAAGTGTAATCGATGTTGGATTCATCGATATCACTGCGCAAAACTGACTCAAACCAGTGTAATTTGTTTTCTTCTTTTCCTGATCCCATATTCAAAACTCCTGGAACACTTAGTTATCCAGACCGTCCAGAAACTCCTTTATCTGTTTTCTGGCCGTAAAAAGCCTCGACTTAACCGTTCCTTCAGGTATTCCCATTATTGTGGCAATCTCCGCAAGGTCCATCTCTCCATAAATATTAAGTACGATAGGTATTCGCAATTTATAATCCAAAGTATCGAGCGCCTGCTCAACCAAATCCTTCAACTCAAGTTTCCGCAATGATCCACAGTCCATGGAAGGAACCATATTTTCAATTGAATCAAGGTTTACTGTATCTTTTTTGGATATTCTCTTCTCTGCCTGCTGATATCTCCAGCGCCTGGTACAGACATGTATCACCACCCTGTGAAACCATGTCTTGAAAGAAGAATCTCCCTGAAACGTTTTCAATGATAGATAGATCTGAAAAAAGACCTCCTGAAGCAGATCCTCATGATCCCCGTGTGCACCTGTAGTCTTATAGATAAGATTATAGGCGTAGGATCTATACATATGAAAAATTTCCTTAAACGCAAGCTGATTTCCAGCCCTGCATTCTCTAAGCAGCTCCTTACTTGGCTCCAGAAGCGTCTTATTCATACTTCCTACTCCCCCCCAATTATTTCGGATATAGAAAACCCCTGCTTTGACCTTAGTGCAAATAGATGATTAAGCGGTTCGATAATGTGCTACATTGACCTCTCTTTACCCCTAAAAAACATACTCAGGTCACCTACAGGACTTTTCCAGCAATACCTTTATTATATCATTACTCCCCACTCCATCAACATCTCCATGAAACGAGCGAACGATCCTGTGACGTAATACCGGATATGCAGCCCGTTTTATATCACCCTTATCCGGCGTAGCCCTGCCATCCAAAAGCGCATACGATTTGGCTGCAAGTACTAAAAATTGCGAAGCCCTGGGACCCGCTCCCCAACTCAGGTACTTTTTAACCGCTGAAGGACACTGCGCAGAGTCCGGTCTGCTTGAGCGAACCAGTGTAACTGCAGCCTTAACCACCGAGTCAGCCACCGGCATACTCCCTAATAACTCCCTGAATTTCATCACACTTTTTGCATCAACCACCGGGTCGACCTCTTGAGCACTAAACATCGATCGTGCGATCTCTAATTCCGATTGCTCATCGGGGTAGCCTATCTCTATGGAAAACATAAACCGGTCCTGCTGCGCTTCAGGCAGAGGATATGTACCCTCCTGCTCTATTGGGTTTTGTGTTGCAAGCACCCAAAAAGGAACCGGGAGCTTGTAATTGACCCCCGAAGAGGTTACCTCGCTCTCCTGCATCGCCTGGAGCAGTGCAGATTGTGTTTTTGGTGGAGTACGGTTAATCTCATCGGCTAAAACGATATTGCTGAAAACAGGCCCCTTCACAAATTTAAACTCCCGTGCACCGGTGGCCTTGTCTTCTACCAGTATCTCTGAGCCGGTAATATCTGATGGCATAAGATCGGGGGTAAACTGTACACGATTAAACTGAAGATCCAGGCATCGTGCCAGATTCTGAACCAGCATAGTTTTAGCCAATCCCGGAACCCCGGTGATAATACAATGCCCTCCGGAGAGAAAGCAGGCAAGAAGATCATCGATTACAACCTGCTGCCCTACAATTTTTTTGGAAAGCGCACCCTTTATCGCTTTGACCTTTTCTTGTAACTCTTGAATCACCCTGGCGTCATTACTTTGCTCTTTCATACTCATCCGTTTTCATTTTAGAGGATTTTACCTGATTTGCAGCATCATTTATATCCTTAAATGTAATATTTGTACTGATTAGGAAAAACAGGCCAACCGCGGTTACCACCAAAAAGGGTAATGCGTGATAAATGACTACCGCAGCTCCGGCTTTCTCCATAGGCACCTCTAAAAAAACAAGTCCCTGAAGCAATGCTGCGTGAAGAGTACCAACAAATCCCGGTGAAAGTGGAATGGCTGCTCCAAAAGCGGCAAACGCCTGGCCAAACATGCTCTCAATTATTCCAAAACTTCCCGGCTCACCAACTAAAAGAAGAATCACAGAAGAGTAACTGAAAGCAATCGCATAGGATAAAGTAATCACCAGAAACACTTTTTTAAATGAAAACATCCAGTCAAGATTTCCCGTGATCTCTCTACCGGTTTTCACCAAAAAAGCAGCTGTTTTTTGTGGTAAATACGTTGTAAGTTTCCTTGAAAACGATGCAAAAAACACAGGGAAACGCCAATATAGAAAAAATGCAATGATTGCAAGCGAGAATATTCCCGATGCAATAAGAGCATAAATGTGAAGCTGAGGAATTTTCCCGGTAATTAAAACGGGAAGAAAGAAAAATGAAAGAAATACAAGTGAATCGATTATCCTCTCAAAAACAAGAGAGCTTATACTCAGAGTGAGGGTGTAGTTATTTTTCTTCCAGAGCAACACAGCTCTGGCTGCCTCGCCAAGCCTTGCAGGCATGATATTGTTGACCATGAAGGCGATGGTTACAATAGAAAAGAGGCCCTTTCTATGGGTCTTTTCGATATCAGGAAGCAAAATACGCCACCTTAAAGCCCGAAGCCAAAGCGATGCTACCGAAAGAATGACTATCGCCCCAATTATTTTTATATCTGTAGTTTTAATCTGCTCGATCAAAACCCCAACATTTAGATCGGGGTGTCTAAAAAAAAATGCCAAACCTGCGCCCGCAAGCACAAGTCCGGCTACAACTTGCAGTACTTTTTTACCACTCACGAATTTTCCATTCTATTGAACACCAGGCCCGAATATAGCTTTGGGAAAAAGTTGGTAGATTTTTGAGGCATTCTCTCTCCCCCCTTAACTATTTCGTTAATTGTGTCAATTGACATAGGTTTAATAAAGAAACCTCCGTAATACTCTCCCTCGTTATTGAGATTTTCCACCGCAGTATTCGCGTCTTTTACATAATCTACGACATCATGTAATATATGCCCATCAAGTGGCAGTTGAAGTATACGGTTTATCACAATAGCATTTATAACAGAGACATCCAGATGTTTCCATAAAGAAGTTTTATCAGTCATAAACTCCTTTAAAAAACTCTCACCTTTTTCATTTAAACTCAATTCACTTAATTGAGAACTATCACAGTCCCAGTAGAGCATTTTTTTATTACTGTCCTGATTCAGTTTTTCAACAACTATACCACTTTCTGCTTTCCCAAGCTCAGTGACATCAAAATACTCCTGAAGCGCTTTTTTCATCTCAACACTTTTACCACTGTGTTTTTTTCTTACAAGACGATGAAACGGGCGTATAACAAGCCCGGGATCAGCCATGGATACCAGTGTCATCATTGTATGAGAGTATGCTTCTTTACCCTGATCCCGGTAAAAGCGAAGTGCGGTTTCATACCGGTGGTGACCATCAGCAATCAAAATAGTCCTGTCTGCCATTGCGTCTTTAACCCTACTAATAAGCTCTGAATCAGAACTTCTTAAAAGACGGTGTGTTACACCGCTTTCATCGTTAAATTCACCGCAAACTTCTGCCCGTTCGCTAACTTCTGCAATCAGGCTAAAGAGATCGCCCTGATCCGGGACTAAACCAAAGATCTGCCCTGTGTTGGTTTTTGTAGCATCAAGCAGCTCGTATCGATCCTGTTTGGGTCCGGATAAAGTATACTCATGCGGAAAAACGACCTGTTTTTCGAAATCCACAAGCTCCACCATAACAGTGATACCAGTACGAACCTTAACTTTTTCTATTCCACCCTCATTAACTACAAAATTTTGCTGATAAATATACACCGACTCCTGCTGATCCTGCTTGAGTACGCCCTGGGATATAAGTTTATTCAACGTCTGAGCAGCTCTTAGATGACGGTCTTTGTTTTCTTTATCTGATTGTTCCTTTTTATTCTGGATTATCCTTACCGCATTGTACTCATTTTTTTGATACAGTTTTTCAACCAGTTCGCTATCAATCATATCGTATGGGGGCGCACAGTACAGCCCAAGCTCCTCCTGATTTCTCAAGTTATACCTGTAACCTCTAAAAGCTCTAACCCCGGCCATAATTCCTCCTTAACGCCTATATTTGTCTATAAATCAAGTTTTGTCTGGATAAAAAAATGGTTACAAAATGTCCTGCGATGTATAGGAGACAATCCATAACTTTCTATTTTCGAAATATGTTCCTTTGTCCCGTACCCTTTGTTTGTATCAAATTTATAGTGAGGGTAAAGATCATGATAGTCTTTCATCATACGATCCCGCGTAACTTTTGCGACTATTGATGCTGCGGCAATTGATGCGCTCTTACCATCTCCCCCAATCAACGTTTTTTGCTTTTTGATATCAAAAAAAGGAATCGCATGATTCCCATCTATAAGAGCGATACTCCATTTGCATTCAATATTTTCGATAGCTTTTTTCATCGCAAGAAAGGTCGCGTTTAACACATTATTCTTGTCTATCTCTTCAACAGTCGCTATCCCTACAGACCAAAACGGTGCTTTTTCCGTTATTTGGTCATATAAATATTCTCTGGTTTTTTGATTTAATTTCTTTGAATCATCAATTTTTTCTATCTTCTGTTCATAATCCAGTACAACTGCCGCGGCGACAACCGGCCCTGCCAACGGTCCCCTGCCAGCTTCATCAACACCCACAATAAAATTTCCGCTTTCGGATTTTATTTCATAGTCAAACTGATACAGGTCCCCTTTGCTGTTTTTGCAGCACTTTTCAGGCATTCACAACTACCTTTCGCCCCTGTATCCTGACATGACCGCATGCAATCGCTTCAACTGCTTTCCAGTAAACAGCGTGTTCTGTAGCAAGCACTCTTGCCGCAAGGGTTTCACAGGTATCGGTGTCAAAAACTCTTACCGGTTCCTGAATTATAACGGGTCCATGGTCATATTCTTCGTCAACGAAATGTACTGTCACCCCTGTAACTTTTGATCCATAATCCAATACTGCTTTGTGCACATTGGAGCCATACATCCCTTTTCCGCCAAATGCAGGAAGCAGTGACGGGTGAATATTTATGATCTTTTCCTTAAAATGGTGAACCAGTTGCGCGGGAAGTTTTTTCATGTATCCCGCAAGCACGATTAATTGCACATTTTTCTCTTCAAGCTTTTCAATTAACGAAGAGCAATACTCTTTTTCATCTAAATAATGAGATGGTGAACAGTGTAGTACTTCTATGCCATACTTCCTGGCTTTTTCAAAAACCCCCGCGGAGCTGTTATTGCCCACCATCAGTACAAAATTTACATGAAGATCACCAGCTTTTTTTCTCTGTAAAAGAATATCAAAATTACTGCCCTGACCAGATGCAAATACAGCACAATTCATCATTTCATTAAACTCCTGCCGGCAATTAAATTCCTGCTTTTAATACATTGAAACAAAATCAGATGTTTGATTCCTGTGCAATGTGCTCCAAGGAATCCACATCACCACTTTTACTGAGATTATATCGTATTCCAGACCAAACGATTGTATTTGTCATAAACGTTCTGAAATAACTGATTATATGGGTCAATCGCATAAAAGGCTGAAATAATATGAACTTATAAAAACGGGTCATTTTTCCAAGAAATGGATAAAGCGTTGCGGAGAGTGCCTGGCCCAGATAAAAAACAAGAGCAGCCCCACCACCTAAATCAGTAAAACTATACGAGGGTGAAAGCACTGATCCAAGCAGCGCCACTGGTAATAGAAAAATAAGAATTAATACCGAAACAGCCATGGGTAGCGTGGGGAAAAACCATAGCTTTCGCTGATAGGCTTTAAGAAACATTATCTGTCGTTCGAACCATGAAACTGAACCACCAACCGTTTTCAGCAAATCATCAGTTTGAGTAATACATGATGGTACCACAACAGCTTTTTTCGACCCCTTGAAGACCAGATGTGAAAGGCTCATATCATCAACCGCGGCCTTTGACCATTTCTCCTCTACACCAAGCTCATCAAAATCCTTCTTCCTGATTGCCATTGAGCCGCCCCACAAACCCACACCACCAAAAAAGCATGCCGCACTGAAACTAACGTATATAAAGATATTCACATAGGAGTGGGTAAGCTCCCCCAAACTACCTTCCGGAGGATTAAGCCATCTAAAGCCGCTTGTAACTGTAACTTTTTCATCTGCCAGTGGCAAAATAAGCTCTTTTAGCCAGGTGGGGTCTGGTTTGATGTCTGAATCAGCGAACACATACACATTTGATTCATCCGCTTTTCGTAGCCCCGCAATCATGTTGTGATTTTTTTGAGCACACCTGGTGGAAAGCCCTGCTACCACAAGCTTAGCCCTTTTGTCTTTTTCCGTTATGGCCTTGATGTAGGGTACGGCTTTATCGCTCTCTTTTTCTACCACAAAGATTACTTCGTAGTTGTTGTACTCCAACTCCAGAAATCCCATTAAGTTTCTTCCCAGATCTTTTGGAACACCCTTACAGGGGACGATAACGGTACACCGTGGATTGTAGGAATCACTGAATTTGGGACGCATATATCTGTCGTAGATATATCGTTGGTAGAAGATGGTAAATACAGTAGCCACAAACTCTGCAGTAACAATTAGAGCAGCAATAAAAAACAGCATTTTTGTTACCACATTAGGACCCATCAGAGTTTCAAACAAAACCTACCCCCGTTTAAATTACAAATCCATTTTTCAGCAGAGATGGAAAATACGTCATATCAAACTGCGTTATTATATAAATCATCATTTTTATGCCGCAAAGTAGAGGTTTTTATAATTTTTAGATGATAGACGCAAAAAAAGAAGCAGAGGTGTGGATATCTATGCATGCACTCAGTAAGGCATTATTGTTGTTGATGATAACCAACCGGAGACTAAACGTTACGTTCCCCGGGAGCTTAACTCCCGTTTAAAGCAATAGGGTATAAACACCGTTGTTGAGTTTATGTTCTGTACAGCATTAGAAAGCGGTAGTAGCGCCGTAACCTCCGAACACCCTGACATACAAAGATAGAAGCCATAGAAAAGATGATTTCGATTGTAGTAATGAGTACGCAAAGAGTACTTCGACGCTTCGCAAAGTTGAGAGTGGTAAAAAGTCTCCGCAATTAATATTGGATACTGTGCCAAACCCAAACAGGCTTTAACGCAGTTTTTTCTTTTCAATACCCAGCTTAAAGCCGGTATTCGCATTGCCGATCAGCAGGCTTCCGCTCTTTTTAACCGGATGCTTAATAGCAGAATTACGCTTCCGCACTCTGCGTGACGCTAAAACATCCGAAAACTATCCTTTTTTCTATTATCCATCCAACAAAACGCTTTGCTTTCAGTTCGATCAGAGCTACTTCAGCGATGCTTCGCCTTATTTCAGGTTAAAATAGAGCTACTCCATAGGTGATCGGTCTCATTTCAATTTAAAATAGAGCTACTCCATAGGTGATTAGTCTCATTTCAATTTAAAATGAAGCTAATGCAGAGGTGATCAGTCCCATTTTAAATTAAAACGAAGCTAATGCAGAGGTGATCAGTCCCATTTTAATTTGAAATGAAGCTAATGCAGAGGTGATCAGTCCCATTTTAATTTAAAATGAAGCTAATGCAGAGGTGATCAGTCTCATTTTAATTTGAAATGAAGCTACTGCAGAGGTGATTAGTCTCATTTTAAATTAAAATGAAGCTACTGCAGAAGTGATCAGTCTCATTTTAAATTAAAATGAAGCTACTGCAGAGGTGATCAGTCTCATTTTAAATTAAAATGAAGCTACTGCAGAGGTGATCAGTCTCATTTTAAATTAAAATGAAGCTACTGCAGAGGTGATTAGTCTCATTTTAAATTAAAATGAAGCTAATGCAGAGGTGATTAGTCCCATTTTAATTTGAAATGAAGCTAATGCAGAGGTGATCAGTCCCATTTTAATTTAAAATGAAGCTAATGCAGAGGTGATCAGTCTCATTTTAATTTGAAATGAAGCTAATGCAGAGGTGATTAGTCCCATTTTAAATTAAAACGAAGCTAATGCAGAGGTGATCAGTCCCATTTTAAATTAAAACGAAGCTAATGCAGAGGTGATCTGTCTCATTTCAATACATAACAGCTTTTCCTATAACCGGTGCATGATAATTTCCAACTTAGCCCTCATCATAGCACTTAAACTGCGACATAATTATATTACTGTATATTAAAAGACAGTATGGTTTAGGCATATACGCGAGGAGGAGATAGATGAAACCGGTCAGAATATTAGGGGCGATAATTATCACCGTAGCACTTTCTACCCGTGCTGATATAAACGTAAGAGATGATCAGGGCTGGACCCTTCTTCACAGAGCCGCTTATCACAATCAGGTTGATGCCATAGAACGGTTACTTGGTGAAGGAGCCAATATCAATGTGCGTAATAACCATAATGCCACACCTCTTCACTGGGCTGCTCACCAGGGTAATGATGAATCGGTGGAGTTTTTGCTTAGCCATGGCGCCGATGCCAACGCAAAAGACAGAGACGGCTGGGCTCCGCTTCACCGGGCAGCGTATGAAGGTCATGCTCAGAGTGCTGAAATTCTCCTTTCAAAAGGTGCAAACGTAAACAGTAAGAACAACCATGGATCTACTCCGCTTCACTGGGCTGTGTATAACAATCAAATCGATGTGGTAAGGGTGCTTGGCAGAAGTGGTGCTGATGTAAACGCTCAAAACGAAAAAGGCAGCACTCCGCTTCACCGGGCAGCTCTCAGGGGACATGGCAATGTTGCAGAACTGATCATTCGAAACGGGGCAACCCCTGATATTCAGGACAACTATGGCTGGACCCCGCTTCACCGGGCGGCTTTTAACGGACGAACCAAAGCAGTACAGCGGCTGATCTCTTTGGGAGCAGATTTAAACATCAAAGACACCAAAGGCGGCACCCCGCTTCACCGGGCAGTGTATAATGGTCAAGTAAGTACAGCAACGCTTTTGATAGAAAATGGAGCAGAGATAAATGCAGCCAACACCAGTGGCTGGACTCCACTTCACCGAGCAGCTTATGATGGTAACACACAGCTGGTCGAGCTTCTTTTAACCAATGGAGCTGATTCAAGCATCAAAAATAATTTCAATGCCACTGCGCTTCACTGGGCAACCCTTGAGCAGCGCAGCACGGTGATAGAGATGCTTGAAAAGCACGACAATGAAGAAAACAAGTAAGCTAAACTGAGAGGTTGAAGCTAATACTTGTTTGCAGAATTGGTAGTAACCCGGTGATAATCATTAGGTTACAAGGAAAAGGTGAGCTGTAATTACTAATCTCAAAGCAGATATAAGCAGCCCCCCTCTTTTCTCACCCGGGACTCGCCCCTGTCCGGTTAGCGCTCTCCTGAAGCTGCGCTGTTTCTGGCTCTTCAACCTCAGCTGGTTCTTTAAGAAACAAAATCATGCACACTAAAGTAACTGCCGCAATGAAAGCAGGAACCAACCAGTACGCCCGGTAATCAATCACTCCCATGGAATCGGTGAACAGATCAGTTACTCTGCCGGCAGTGAAACTTCCCATAAACCCACCAGCCCCGGAAGTCAGCATCCCAAATAGTTGATGAACCCCTGCCCGTTCCCCTGATGTGCAATACTTATCAAGAGAGATAAACATAGTGATAAAAACAAATGTATAAGCCAGACCATGTATACTAAGACTGGTATACACCATCCAGTTTGATATCGCCAGTGAACAGAGTATAAAACGTATTAACTGAAGTGATACGCCAAGTATCATCACCTTTTTCATTCCCCAGCGAGTAAGAAGAAAGCCTAAGATTCCCATGGCAAAAATTTCCGGTATCTGCCCAAGACTCATGGCAGGCATAATGCTTTCATCGGCAAAACCAATGTGTTTAAGAAAAGGTGATGTCCCAACAGAATAGAACTTATCGATAAAGGCTACACACATTGTAAGAAGAGCAAGGGTTAGAATCTCCGGACGCCTGATAACCTTAAACGAATCCCGCGGAAGAAAGGTCTGCTTTTTAGCATCAGGAATAAAATTACCCTTAGGCAAAAACAGCGTATAGAAGGAAAGTACCAGGGACGATAGTGCCGAAAAGATCATTATGTCCGGAAGGCGGCTTGATTGAGCCAAATCTCCCCCACGCACCCAGCCAAAACTAAACACCCACGCTACAGCGATCCATCCTATTGTTCCCCACACACGAATGTTTCCAAATTTATTGCGCCGATCCTTAGGAGAGTGATGAAATGTAATAGCATTTATCAGAGGCATTGTGGGCATAACTAACAGTGTATAAGCAAGATAGAGAAACATCACGGGGTAAAAACTGCTCTGACGTGAGAAGAACAGCATCACGATTGCCCCAAGGAAATGACAGATCCCCAGTAAACGTTCAGCCCGTATAAGCCTGTCGGCTATGCAGGCAGCAACCAATGGTGAAACGATGGCAGAAAAGGCAGCAATACCCACAATCAATCCAGTCTGAGATCCGGTGAATTTCAAATGATCAGAGAGGTAAAGGCTCATGATAGGAAGGGTAGCCCCTGCCACAAAAAACTGCAGAAACATCAATATACATAGTTTGATTTTTATCACTTTATTCAATATATCACCTCAGTTAGTGAATTTTTCACCAACATTTTTCTTTATCTAAATTATAAAGGGATTACACTGCTCTTTAAGAAACAGACAGAACAACTATCCTGCAGTGTGAAAATACAAAATTGGTTGATGATGTTGTCACTTATTTCAGGGTAGATCTAGTCTGAAATCACCACTGAGCCAGAAATTAAAAAAATTATAAGATTAACAACCACTGAAAACACGGAAGGCACGGAAAGGAGAGTGTGGTGACTCTGCCTGGAAAGGTATAAATGAGGAGCTGCGGTTACAAGTCTTAATTCAGGGTCAAATTGTTCCTATTGTAGCGAGAGGATCGCTTCGCCGCCCAAATCTCTGGCTGTCACCCATCCCCATCTTTCGAAAGAGTGGCACCCCACTTAACTAACCCCGCCCTCTGAATGTCATCTATACCTGAATAAATCTCCTCATCACTATACTTTGGCTTTATACTCTTAATGATACTATAAAGCGAATCTACGCTTATGGGTTCGTGGTTATCTTTTGCTTCATTGGCGGCAAAAAGAAGAGTCGCACGCAATTCAAGTTCCCGGGCATTCATAGTGCCAAAAGTTTCGATGACATGATCGATTTTTTCTCTATTCTCAAGTAAGAATTGCTGTGCTCTTTTTTTCAGGTCTTCTGTCTTAGAACCTGGCTTTAGCTGGTAACCACCAGTTCCAGAATAGATACTTACGACCGTAACTCCGCCCAGGGTTTCAGTTTGATCTAAGTCGATAGTGACATCAACGCAATATGGCCCATAGTTGTAGAGTGTAAAATCGTAGCCGCACTTAACACCATACCCTTCCTGAAGAATAAAAAGGATTTTCTGAAGGCTTGTTTTACCAAATTGAACTGGTTTTTCAGCTAACCTGGATGCAAGCTCTGTAATTAGTGCATAGTGATCCCAGGGAATTATACTGAACATACAATTAACTCCTCACTCTTTTATTTTTTCCTTTATACTTTTACGATGCTCAGGTGATGAATAGATTCGATATTGATTTATCGACCGAAGCCCTTTAATAACAGAGGACACTAATGACAATTTTACAATAGTTTCCTCTTGTGGTATATAGATTGGAATGTCAGATTTCTCAAATTTGTACCAGGAACTTCGTGCCATATCAGTAAAACCAATTTTTTCCTTAAATTGTTCTTCGATCTCTTTAAGTTTGTCGAGTTCTTCAGCTGAAGGACTTTCACTTGTCTCGTATACTTTTCTGTAATGCTTTCTTGTTTTTATGATTTCTGCGTGTTCCCCACCTTTGCCGGCTGTAATCATTCCAAGAACTTTCCAATCATCCCATGTTAAATACTCTTTAACTCTTTTTGCTGTATCAGGTTTTCTGTGTAAAACCGATACCCTTGCAATGAGACTGGCTCATTATTTAAAAATCTCAGCATCTTTTCTTTATCATCCCACCTTCAAAAAGCCACTATGCCTGTCCTTGTTCCTTTATCACTCTTTCTCCAACCCTCTTCACGCTTTTTTTTAACTATACTATAATAATAACTAACGCATTCGGGAAATTCGATCTGAAAAAGCTCAATTGGTCACACATTTCGCACATCATCCCTCAAGCACTAAAGAGTGCATCTCGCTGGTTTCAATCACCAATAACCACCACCCTAAAGGTTCCCCCGAATTCAGATGCCCATTATGTGCTTTCATTTGCCCCTTCCGGGCTATCAGCAATGATTACCGAAGCAGCCGCAACCTGTGCAGTGAACTTACAACCTGAAAAATTCCTTCGCAAGGTTACAAATTATTAGTTTTCTAAAGACGACAAAGAGATAACAGCCTAAAAATTTAGTAGAGAGGATAATGTATGCGAATCAAATATATGCACAAAATGGGCAAAACAGGCGGAGACTTCTTATACTTCAACAAAGAAGATATTCCGGAAGATATCATCGAGATCTTAACAACCAATGAGAAATTTAAAAAATCAGGCTCTTTTGGACAAAAAGGACTTGGCAAACCGGAAGAAATCGAATCCTTAACCATTATAGATAGTGACGGAACTGAAAAATACTCATATCATAATAAGTGTATGCACTACGCGTTTAGTAATGATCAATCGATGCAGCCGGTTTTCAAAGCATTCACTCATTTCATGATTAAGCATAAACAGAGATAAAATCACATAGCAGCGAGCAGATAGGGTTTGTCCCTCACAGTATTCCATCACGCCCTGCTTTTCCTGTACTCTTTCAATTGCACCAGATAGGTAGCTCTTATGGCAAGAAGCTCATTATCATATCTGCCATCCCTGAAATCCGGAAAAGACCACTCAAAGGAACGATACCTGCCCCCTCTGTATCGTCCTGCAAGATCGGCGTAGATACCCTTGTCCAGGTAAACCTTCTGCCCTGCTTCTTTTGCCGAAGCAAGCAGGGTTTTGTTATGATCAAGATATCCCGCATCAAGATTAACCCCTCGTTTGCCTTCGATACAAAGAGAAAATTCGATCTGATTGCACTGCAGTTTGACCTCAACAATATCTTTGGGGTTTCTAAGCTCTTTTAGCGAAACCAAGCGCCTCTGAAGCGGCTCGCCCATCTCCGATTCATAATAATCTGTAACATCAAAATGATGATCATCACCCTGATAATCTATCTCTCCCCACCGCTTTTCAATCTCTTCAAGCGCACGTGTAAAAAGAGTGCTCTGCTTGTAAAGAACCGCTACAAAGTATTTAACCGGGTCTGGTTGGTGTACTGATGCCATTTTTTTTGATCTCCAAAAAAGCCCTGTTTATTATTTGGCTGTCGATTGCAAACTCTTTCGCTATACACATCATCTGCTCTTCCCGACTAAGGGAGATGCGTTTTGATCCATTCTCAGAAAACAAAGAAAGCGTTTTGTTCTGAAGGTATTTCTGTGCTCCTTCTACCCTACTGGTTATAACCGGATAATTCATCATCTCCCAGGCAAAAGAACTCTCCCAGGCTTTGGCAAAAGTGAAAGAATCTACCGGAGCAATCTTATAAACCAGCCTCAGTTTACGATTCCCTCTGTAAACAGTGTAGAGTTCAAGCTTTTGGCCCCCCGAAACCGGCCGTAACTCAATAGTATTTGTTCCCGTGTTAACAGTTGATACTTTATCGTGATAAACGGTAGTAGGAACAAAGAGAAGGTACCCCGGATCAAGAAGCTTTATTGTACCGGATTGCACAATCACAAGACCGCAGTGAGTATCAACCCCATAGTGGCGATTAGCTAACACCGGATGGGCTTCTATACCCAAAGCATTAAACACAGAGATTATTGCTGCAGTTAGTGAAAAACAGGTTCCCCCTGTTCCCCACTTAAGAT
Organism: Chitinispirillales bacterium ANBcel5; assembly: GCA_029688955.1. Lineage (NCBI taxonomy): Bacteria > Pseudomonadati > Fibrobacterota > Chitinispirillia > Chitinispirillales > Chitinispirillaceae > Cellulosispirillum > Cellulosispirillum alkaliphilum. The sequence continues at coordinate 45,813 of JARUKZ010000005.1, forward strand.
AATCACTTATCAACTCATCAGGATAGCGCATTGCGGATGATGGACTAACCATTGAACCCGATTTTATTATCTTGGTAAGGTTTTCGTAGGGAATGCAGGAAAAGGCTGCTGACAGTGCGCTGATAAGATGATCCTTATCAGCTTCTGCATCAATCGAAAAGCGTTTTAAAAATCTGTTCAACAGGTTTTGATCTTTAATCGTTAGATGTGGTGAATCGTGAATCATTGTTTTAAGCTCTTTATCTGGATAACTGTGATCTCTTTGGGGTAAGCAAGGATAACCGAACCACTACGCACTTGTTCTCCCATTTATGAAACTGTTCCGGATGAAACTCTCCGGGCGAAGAAAAATGAAACGATATAAAAGGCCATCGCTACAAGAACAATGGTTGCCCCCGATGCTGTAGCCCAATAGTAAGATAAAATAAGCCCGCTGAGACCGGAAACAAAGGAGATGGCAAGTGAAAAAAGGACAAACTGCCGCAAAGAAGCTGATAAGTTACGGGAAGCCGCTGCGGGAAGTATCAAAAGGGAGTTTATTACAAGAATCCCTATCCATTGCACCGAAATAGTCACTATCACAGCGGTAAGCGCAGAAAAAAACAGTTCATACCACCAAACATTTACCCCTCTGCTTCTTGCAATGGTAGAGTTAAAGGAGATCAAAAACAAGTTGTTAAAGAAAAAGATCCACACTGCCAACACAATAAGCAGCACAATGGCCACCGCTATAATATCGGATTGTGAGAGGCTTAAAAGATCCCCGATCAGGTATCTTGAGTAACGGTTGAAGCCACCTCTTCTGGAGAGAATCACCACTCCAAGAGCCACTGAAGCCGCCATCACCAGCCCAATCACGGTATCGATGGAGGCTTGTGTATACCGACGCAAAAACTGTATAACTACCGAAAGGATAACTGCAAAAAGCAACATTGAAGGCAGTGGTTGGGAGATGCCAAGAATTGCCCCTATAGCGATACCGGTAAGTGCGGCATGTCCGATAGCATCCGAGAAAAACGCCATCTGTTTGCTCACCACAAGGCACCCCGGAAGCGCAAAGAGTGGCGATATCAGTATTACCGCCAAAAACGCATGCTGCATAAAACGATACTGTGCCCAGTTGAAGGGAAGTGTTTCAAAGAAGGAATACCACAGCTCAAACATTGTCCTCACCCCTATGGTGATGGGTTCCGCTGTTATTACCGGCGTTAGGAAATGACACTGTACCAAAAATCTCCCGTACTTCAGGGCTGCCAAAAACGGCTTCGCCCGAGCCCTCTACAATTTTTTCCCCGTTTAAAAATACAACCCTGTCAGCATAAGCGGTGCTTATGGCCAGATCGTGTGACACCATAACTATCGACAGATCATGTTCAGTTCGTAGTTCAGAAATCATTTTATAAAAGAGATTGAGTCCGGAAAAATCCACACCACTTAGCGGTTCATCTAAAAGGAGTATATCAGGTCTGGGAGTAAGTGCAAGCGAAAGCATTACCCTCTGCAACTCTCCTCCCGAGAGCTGCCCGATTCTTCGTTTAAGCAGATGCTCCCCCCTTACAGCAGCCAATGCCTTCGAAGCCCTCTCTTTTACGGTTTTGTCTTGAAATAGCCATCGGGGCTTTTTGGTCAAAGATAACCCGAAAAGGTCTTCTACCGAAAAGGGAGCATGAGTATCAAAAGGCATTTTCTGGGGGACATAGCCAATTTTTGGAACAATCGGCTCAGACTTTCCAAAGCGATGAAATTTTAATTCCCCCTCATATGGAATTTCACCTGCAATTGCTTTTAAAAGAGTCGATTTACCCGCTCCGTTTGGACCAATGATAACGATAAACTGTCCACAATGAAAATGTAGATTCACATTGTGCAGTATCGTTGTGCCACCAAGGGTAACTTTGACCTTCTCTAATCTGGTGCAGCAGCTACGACACACACTTTCTTTTATCTGCTTATAACCGTCTCTGTGATCAATCATCGTTTCCACTCAGCGCTTTAATCAGCACCTCAAGATTATTCTCCATTTGATCAAGATAGGAGTCGGGGCAATCGGGGCCGGTTGAAGCGGGATCAAACACATACACAGAAATCCCACTTTCAGCAGCAATTGTCTGTGCTAAATGAGGTGATTCTGTGGGTTCAATAAATATCGCTTTCACCTCATTTTTTCTAATTGTCTCAACAGCCCGTATAATCTCCGCAGCCGAAGGTTGGCTCTCCGGCTCTCCTTCAACGACAGTCGAAATTTCTAACCCAAACTCATCAGCAAAATAGGACAAATACTCATGAATCAATGCGATAGTTCTATGCTCAAGATTCTCTATCTCTTCATGGAATTTGTTTTTAAGACCTTGCAGCCTTTCTATGTAGTTTTCCGCATTTTTCAGGTATATATCGGCATTGACACTATCCCAGCGGCCAAGTTCAGCAGCGATGGTCTCTACCTGCTTAATAGTATTGGATATGCTAACCCACACATGAGGATTTACCATACAATCATCGCTGGACTGGTGTTCTGCACTGCGCTCTTCTGTTTCATGATGATGGTGGTCGTGCCCATGGTGATGATCGTGTCCATGATGGTGATGGTGATGATGAGCAGAGGAGTATTCGACCAGTGTAATACCTCTACTTGCATCAATGACTTTTAGAACTTCCCTGTTTAAATACAACTGCTCAAATGCCCGTTCCATTCCTGCTCCATGAATCACAAAAACGGATGCCTTTTCAAACTTTGCAACCGCATCTGTAGTGAGGTGATAGTCATGGAGGCAACCCAGTGTATTTCCGGTCATATTTTTAACTTTTACTCCCGGCACATCACTAACGATATTCAAGGTAGAAATGTATACCGGATAAAACGAAGTGAGGATAATTTTTTCTGAACCAGTTTCCCCTCCACCACAGCAGAGCAATGTGATGAATGGTAAAATCCACAGGTATTTTGCCACCAACTGATTTGTTTTCAAACTATTATCCTCTTTTCAAAGGTTTATACAGTCAACACAACTGCCGTACAGTTCAAAGCTGTGTCCCTCAATCTTAAAAGCATCCTCATCCACTTTTTCCTTTATAGCTTCAAGGGGACAAAAGTTTAGAGGGATGGTTTTCATACAGTGCCTGCAGACGAAATGATGCACATGTGACGAATCAGAAAGTGTGTATCTGGTGCTGTTTTCAAACTGCCGTTTAACAGCACTTATAAAACCAGACCTTTGCAACTTTTTAAGATTACGATACACCGTGGAGAGACTTAGATTGTCAAATTCGCGACACAGACCATCAAATACCTCTTCGGCTGTGAGAGGTTTCATTGCGTAGCGAAGATATGCAATTATTGCTTTTCGCTGCTTTGTCCGGCGCTCACCAATTAAAGGCGATCTATTCATGACAAGAAACTAATTAAATGTTAGTAGCTATTGCAATCGATTTGCATTAGATATGACAACCTATAGTGCTATTTAAAACAAAGCAGCTTGCCCCTTTATTAAAAGAGACAAGCTAACTAAAACAAAAGGAGGTATTTATGGATTGAACCTTTCCCTGTTTTCTCAGGGTTTTTTGAGAATCGCTTCAGCTACAGCATAACCACTTTTAGCGGCAGGACTAATTCCACCGCCCTGTTTTGACCATGCTGAAGCCAGATAGAGGCCTTTTATACCAGTATAGTTCTCAGGTCTTCTGGGTCCGATCTGATTTACATTTGGAGCATAGCCATAGACGGCACCTCTTTCATTTAAGGTGTACCTTTTCATAGTCAGCGGTGTAGCTGCTTCCTTATATTCTATCAGTTCACCTATTCCCGGCATATAGGCTTCTATTCGCTTTAAAATAGTCTGGCTAACTTCTTCTTTTTTACGTTTATATTCCTCTTTACTTAAGTTTTCCCAATGTTTAATATCATCCACCAGCACACAAGCCGCAACCGGCGCGTTATCCTTTGAAAGTTTAGCATCAATTATACTGTAATCAACCATCACCAGGGTCTTTTGTTCATAGTCGGTAGTTGAATTGGATTTTGCCAATTCTTTGAGATTAGTAACACTATCGGGGAATAAGAAAGTAGAGTAGCTATCATTACCCAGTTCAGTGAGTGGTTTTTTCAATCCCATATAGAGACTGAAAATACTGTGACTTGGTTCATGTGAAGAGTACTTTTTCCTTAAAGATCCGGAAGTCTCTTCAGAAAGCAGTTCATTCATAAGTGAGGGAAGATTGGCATTACAAACCACATTATCAGCGAATATCTGATTTATTTCACCCTTTTTATTACTGTATTCAACACCATTAACGCTCTTTTTTTCACCTAAGACTTTGCTTACCTTCGATTTCAGCAATACTTCCCCGCCCCGGTTTTGGATGTAGTCGACCAGATAACGGGCGATTTGCTGTGATCCCCCCTGAATGTAGGCTCCTCCGCCCGAAAGAAAGCTCCCCTGAGCACCAATATGATGAAGTGATGAATAGACATAGGGATCATCATGATAATAGGCGATGTTTGCGCCAAGGATAAGTTTCAGGTCATCGTTGGTAGTAAGCTTATCCATAAAAGAGCCAAAACTTTTAAACAGATACAGAAACAAACCATAGCAATGTATCAAAAGGGAAGGAATCATATGAAAGCGGGGTTTTCCTTTGGACTGAAAATAGAGGATCTGCTTTCGTATCTTTCTTAACGTTTTTGAATACTTATCAAGAGACTTTTTGTCCTGAGGATATTTTTCCTTAAGTAATTTAATTGCCTGGTCTAAATCATCGGGCAGGGTGAATTGAAGGTCATTTCTCACCACCTTAAAGAATTCCGGTAATCTGATAGGTTGCACGTGTTTTCGAATTTTAAATTCATCAAACAATTTTGAGTTATGGCTTTGAGGATCAAACAGCCCATCTATTGCATGAACGGATGCTTCAAAGACAAATTGCTTACGTTTGAATGTTGCAGCATAACCACCCGGAACTGAGTGCTGCTCTAGAACAACCACTTTTTTTCCTTCTTTAGCCAGCTTTGCTGCGCAAAACAGACCACCTATACCTGCCCCTATAACAATAGCATCATACTTTTGCACTACTTTTTGCCCCTGAGCCTGAATAAAAAATTGACTATTGTGTGATATTTTATGGTATAAAGAACATTAAACATAAAAAAGGGCACCTCTGAAAACAATATTTTGCCCCGACATAAAGTTGCATTCAGCGTTTTTGGGGCTCTAAAACAGCCGTTTTTAGAGCTGTTCATGGGAGTGATACTATCGAAGTTTTCTGCTATAGTCATTTTCCCTAAATACCAGTTGCCCCAATACTTTAAATAAGGTTATTTTTCTATTGTCTCATCATCCCTGACTCCTTAAGTTTCTAATCCTTTCTCTATATTAAGGAATTATGTTCTTTTCAAAAAAATTGAATGATTCTGCTCTGCAAAAAACAGCGGAAGTAGTAACCCTGGTCGGTTTATGGGTTTTGATTTTCGCTACCATTGGTACTCCCTACCCATTTCATTACGATTCGGTGAACTACGCTCTGGCCATAGCCGAAAAGTTTGACACAGGAATCCATCAACCCCATCCCCCAGGCTACCTTTTCCATATTCTTTTTGGCAGATTGATATATCTTTTTGTAGATAATCCCTTCTACGTGCAGCAGTTACAGAATATCTTCTATCTATTGGCTGTCCTTCCCTGCTGGTTGATGATTAAAGGGGTCCAAAAATTTGACCTCATATTCCTGGGTACCTTTCCCCTTATTCTTTTCTTTCCTGCAGTACCAATTATCTTTGCCGCTTCTTTTGCTGCCGGATGCTGGATGGCAGTGGCGCTCTCGAAGATGGACGAGGGCAGTTGGTCACCGCTTATCCCCGGCTTTATCTTCGCTGTTTCCATAGGCTTCAGACAGGATATGCTTATAATGCTTGGCCCCGTTTTTCTGTATTGTTTGATTCGGGGAAGGTACAGAGCAAAGATCTGGCTTAAGCTTGTTGCAATCGGCTTTACAGTTACAATGCTTTGGTATATTCCCACCCTAATCTTAAGCGGAGGTCTCGAGCCCTTTAGTCATACAAATGCAGAAAACACAAAGTTTTACCTCTACAGCTCCGTTCTTTTTGGCGCCCCCTTGCTGGAGAATGTACGCGTTGCACTGAGGTTTCTTCTCTACATGCCAGCCACTTTGGGTCCGGGAGGCATCTGCCTCGTTTTGATTTGTCTCAAAACCCTTCCCAAAAAGAACTGGATCCCTGTTATTTTGGCACTCGCGCCCATTGTTATCTACGGAACAGTACTCCTGCTCCCCTTCTCCTATTATTATGCATCAGGGTTGGGTTTTTTCATTTCATGGGTAACGGTAAAAGGGGGGCTACCCGAAAAAAGAAAGTATCTTCTACTGTTTCTGGCGATACTAAACATCTCCTTCTTTTGTTTTATGCCAAAGGCCCAATATCAACCGTGGCGGGGAACGTATAAAGACAGAACAATTGTGGAAAACATTGCCAAACAACTGTTGTACACAGGTGCCAACAGCAGAGAATCGGCTCTGCATCGAAGAGATATTATTGATTTTGCTCAATCTACAATAGCAAAAAGTGACATTTTTTATGTAGAAGATGATATACTTTGGGATAGAATATGGTGTTACTTGTCCGCTCACAGCTGGAATAACATACATACCCGTGAATTGGAAGAAGCAGAGTTAATACTTGGCTGGTATAACCCCGAATCAACAAAGGAGTTGGTAGCCCGACACAACAACTTAGCTGTGTACCGGTTACCTCAGCAAGAGCCGCAGTAAATGAAAACAAGCACACTTAAACAGCGTATCTATAACAAGCTAACTTCCGAATATTTCTGGTTTTACGGAAACGATACATTAGCCAGGCTGCTCTTTAAAAAACACCTTAAAGCAACAGCGGGAACAGTTCTTAACATTGGGTGCGGACCCACCGGGTTTTCCCTTCAAAGAAAAGGTATGAGGACAATCAGTGCAGATTTCTCCTTTGAAGCCTGCACTATAGCTTCAGCCAAAAGCTATAGCCAACAAACTCAATTTGTATGCTGTGATGCGGAGGCTCTACCTTTTAAAAAGGGGTGCTTTGATGCTGTTGTTGCTCTTGAGCTGTTCGAACATTTAGAAGATGACAAATCTGCCCTGAAGCAGATTATTGCCTGCCTTAAAGAGGGTGGAATTCTACTCTTTTCGGTTCCGGCATTTCAGTTTCTTTGGGGAAGCCACGACAGATGGAATGAGCATTTCAGAAGATACCGTAAAAAGGATATAAACAGGCTCACCAGTCAAACTTGCCTGTTTCCTCTATATCGAACCTATTTTAAATCCGGGTTTGTTGTTCCGCTATATCTCTTCAGGAAATTTAAAGCGCTATTTGGTTTTCTGAAACATTCTCACGATTTTGTTCAGATACCTTCACCACTGAACACTATGCTTAAACACGCCCTAACCATTGAAGCTACCATAGCTCAACGATTTTCTCTTCCTTTAGGAGTGACTCTCTTTTCCGTTTTAGGGAAGGATGGCAAGAGCGATCAATGTGATGCTGAACATGAATAAGGGAACTTTTTTTAACCACCTTGTATATCCGACCAAGATACTCGCCGATAATTCCCAGAAATATTGCATTAAGGCCTATTGAAAACAACAACAAAAATGTCGTGGTGGCAAATCCTTTTGGCCAGGTCCCTATACCCAGTGACCATAGTAAAAAGTAGCCGGAGAACATCAATACGGTCACTGCAGAGATTGCTAAACCCGTCCAGGTAGCAACTCTGAGCGGAACAATCGAATGGTTTAAAATACCATTAAGACCCAGCTTAAATAGTTTTGCCAATGTGTACTTGCTTTTACCCTTGTGCCTGGCACATCGGTCATACCCTATACCGATTTGCTGAAACCCCATCGAAGCAATGACACCTCTAAGATAGGTTTGGTCATCATCCATTCGTTTCAGTGCATCTATGATTTTTCGATCGATCAATCGAAAATCACCCGCATCGGCCGGTATATCGCTTTCACTAAGAAACTTGATCACCGAATACCCCACTTTTCTCAGTTTTTGCATACATGCCGATTCATCTCTTTTGCGCCTGATTCCGTACACAACATGATACCCCTGCTCCCATGCTTTTACAAATTTGGGGATAAGTGAGGGTGGGTCCTGAAGATCACAGTCAAGCTGCACTGCCGCATCACCACGGGCATGAACCATACCCGAAAAAATAGCCTTTTGATGTCCAAAGTTTTTTGAAAGCTTCAGCACCACTACTCGTTTATCGTGTTTTAGGAGCTTTTGAAGTCTGAAAAACGTTGAATCAGTACTCCCATCATCAATGAAAATCATCTCTAAGTCATAGTTTTTCAGTGCTGACTCCCATACCCGGCATATCTCTTTATAGGTAGGTTCAACATTTTCCTCTTCATTAAAGCAGGGAATTATCAGTGAGATTTTCATTGTTTACAGGTCCCTTGTTTGATCCGGTTAGCTCCTTGGCATTTTTAACATTATCTAATAGGTGAACTAAAGGTTCAAGTAAAAAAGTGCTCTAAAACGGATCTAAGTATCTTAAGGAAGGACAGTTAAATGAAATGTGTCTAAGGTGTTTATTAAGGTCGGCTTTAAGAGAGCTGGAGAGAAGATACTATGACCAATATCGCAGCGAAAATCTGGGACTGGCGAAGTCCAGTACTCCCTATACGCTATTTTTTAGAACAGCCGTTTCAGAATTGAACCTCCACAAGTACATCAAGTATCGATAGTGTGCTGATGCAAACCCATCTCGATCTGGAGAAGACTGTAGCTATGGAGTAGTTAAATTACGGGATTTTCTCCCTATCTGTCTTCTTTCCCTACTTTCGTGCCCTCGTACTTTTCGTGCCCCCATCTCTCCTTCTTTTCCTACTTTCGTGCCCTTTCGTGCTTTTCGTGACCTCCTTCTCTCCCTCTTTTCCTACCCGTTTAACGTGGCCACCACCTCTCTTCACAAGTCATCCTCAACTCATCTTTATACTTAATCTTTTTAAATAAATTACTGACTTTGCTTCTTTTATCTCCCCACAATTTCTTCAAATACATCCCTTTGGGCAGCAGTTAATAGCTTCAACACCTCTTTTTTAAACCTAAGTTCCTTATTTTCATAAATATAAATAGCTACCTTCTCCTTAATATCTGTGGAAAGACTAAACGCCTTTAGCAGTGAGATTAACTTTTCCCGTTTCCTCTCTCTCTTTTTGGAGATCACTCCATTTATTGCTGTAAGTGCTATGTTTACAGTACTTTGTGGGTCGATATCGAATAGTGAAACCGAGAGTACCTCTTTTGTTTCATCATACTGAACCCGGTATTTCTGATTCCCGCGATTCACATGTACATTGTCTGTTACTCCATAAAAATGAAGTACATAGCTTCTTTTCTCGGGAATAACCGTCAGGTCACCTTTTGAAGCTTCAATGGTAAATTGAACCTCATTCTGTTCCCATTTCTGCTCAAAAGACGTTAAACAGTAGTGCCCCTCTTTATGCTTGCAACTGATACCGTCATCTTCATAGAGAGTATAGCGATTGTTTTTACCTGTAAAAATATTAATTTCAAGCTGTTGAGGATTTTTTGTATCGTTATGATATGGTTTTGCGGCAAGAGGCACAATTGCTCCGGTTCGGGCATAAACCGGCGTATTTCTTAAACTACCAAACACCTTGGTATACCCTGAGTTAGCAATATATTCGCCCGTTGAAAACTCATACCACCCACCAGGTGGAAACCACACGATTTGCTTTGAAAGCAGTGTAGTTTTTTCAACCGGGGTCACAAATGGAGAGACCATCAGCTGAGAACCAAACATATACTGACCTTTACACTCATAGGCCTCTTCCATAGTTGAATAATCATGATACATCGGCCTGACAAGCGATTCTCCACTACTGTTTCCCAGGTGACACGATGAATAGATATAGGGAATCAATTGATGGCGTAAGTTCATATAAATGCGCAAAATATCCAACGTTTCACTATCGTGGGCCCATGGTCTTCTGTCCTGAAATTCGCTCTTTGCGCAATGAATTCTAAAGATTGGGCTAAACACTCCAAATTGTACCCATCGTATAAAGAGCTCCCGATCCTCTCTGCCGTGATAGTGACCACCCACATCATTGCTCCAATAACCAAAACCAACGTTTGCCGCTGTAGCAGTGAAATAAGGCTGAAAAGAAAGAGAGTCCCATGTTACATACGTATCTCCCGAAAACCCAATGGGATAACGCTGCCCACCCGGCCCGCACCAACGGGAAAAAACAAGAGGACGTTTTCCCTTACGGCTAAGATCATAAAAATGAAGATGATTGAGCATAAAGAGGGGATCGAGTCCTTCAAGTTTACTCTCCTGCCCTTGCTGCCAGTCTATCCACCAAAAGTCTACCCCGGCTTCTTCATGCGGGTGGTGAAGGTGTTTAAAATATGCTTCCATAAATTGAGGATCTGATACATCAAAAGGAATGTTTTTTTGAGTTTCAGGATCCATATCCATTGCCCGGGCCACTTTAGTATAGGCCTTTTCGTGAGGGGCCACACCGTCTGCGGGGTGAAGGTTTAGAGCAGTACGGATCCCTTTTTGTTTCATGAGAGTTAAAAGCTTTTGAGGAGAGGGGAACAGGTCCCTGTTCCAGGTGTATCCTGTCCATCCGCTATGATGTTGATTTTTAACCACATGCCAGTCCATATCGATCACACAAACAGACAGTGGGATTCGATATTTTATAAAATCTGCAACAAGCTCAGTAAGCTCCTCCTGGGTGTACTCCCAGTACCTGCTCCACCAATTGCCAAAGACCCACCTTGGTGGCAGTGGTGGCTTACCACTCAAGCTGAAAAAATCTTTTATGCACTCCTTGTGATCATCTCCGTAGCCAAAAAAGTACAGATCTTTATACCCTGGTGAACATTTTCTTTGTTCGAGCCACCCCAGTTCATTAAAAATCAGGCTTTGGGAATCATCAATCACGCTCCAGCCACTGCGCGAAAGGAGCCCATCAGAAAGTTGTACCCACCCATCACAGCGATCCAGTGTGCGAACGGTTCCTCGGAGATTTTCCGGGTCTTGTTGTCCAAAACACCAGGTTTTCTTATCCTTACTAAGGACTATCTGAAGCGTTTCTTGGCTAAATCCTTCAGTCGTTTCTTTGTAAGTTAAATGAAGGTGATCAGTGATTATTTGGTGTGTTTCTGCCTCTTTGGTGTAAGAAAAGTAAGGAACCGGCTGCTTACGATACCAGAATATCTGTGATGCGCGGTTTTCAAATAACCCCTGCTTATCAAACTCAATACGTATACAGCGAGGTGACAGGACGGTGAAGCGGGCATATTTACACTGAACTATCGACTCCTGAACCACCATAGGCTCTTTTTGAACCAAAAAGTGAGATGGGATGTTTAGGGGACTTCCTGAAGCCTGGGTGTTCTGAAAACTTGTCTCTTCCATATAGTCCTTATTCTGCCTGATTTCAAATACATAGAACCAATACACTCTTTACCATGATACTTAGTTTCAAGATGTGTTTCCAACAGAAAACTTTGTAATGTCGTTTTTTTCCGACTGGTGAGAGGGAAAACATTTTCTAAGCCGGATTTTTTTTTGTGTTAAAGTATTTGGGTGAAATTTTAAATTGCCCGTTCCCAAAACCAGATCTATTTTCTTTTAAAAGCGTTTATTAGAAGTATTTTTCCGGCTACTCAACTCTCGATAGATTTTTATGAGGCTTGAAGCTCAATACTGCCTCTTTATATATTTCCTTTCTGGAATAGAAAAACGCGCCAGTGGCTCAGTTGGATAGAGCGTCGGCCTCCGGAGCCGAAGGTCGCAGGTTCGAATCCTGCCTGGCGTACTTCTTCATTCTGTTTAAGCGAAAAAGTTTGGCAACTAAACATTCAAAAGGGAGGTTATTATTAACTTCCGTTCTAAAACACTCGGCATTTTCAGTGTAATCGAGCCTGTTCTTGATCCCGATGAGGCCTTTGATTCAGGCCTTCTAAACAGTACTGTCAGTTCTATGATCGCCTCGGGAGCAAAAAACGTGGCCGTAGACCTCTCTGCTCTGGATTATATCTATTCAGACGCAATGAATGTTCTTGTGAATCTAAACAAACAGATTCAAAGTGCTAACGGTACGCTTGCAGTGCTTTCCCCTCAGGCTCCTGTGCTTTCTATTTTAAGCAGGGCAGGGATTAACAACATTATTACTATTTTTTCCGCTGAAGAAGAACTGATGCAAAGATCACAGGAGCTAACCGCACCTGCTCAGCCTCCACAGGCCCCTCCACCACCTCCACCATCAGCCACTACGCAAAATATACCCTCCGATCCATTTGAATCGGACAGTATGCGCTCAGAGATCGATTCATTTTTCAGTAGCGATTCTCAACAAACGATTCCGGATCAACCTGTTTCTCACGACCCCTACAACACCTCATTTCAGGATGATGATCCGTTTTTGTACAATAAAAAAGACACTGCTTCAGAGTCACCAAATCAGAGCGACTCTGTACCGTTACAAAATACATGGGAAGAATTTGGCCCATCGCAGCCACAATCGTCCTGGCCCCCTCAAAATCAGCAGCCACCACAAAGCCAGGATTTCAACAATTACAACTCTTCTCAGCCCCCACAGCAGAGAAGTTCTTTCCAGGGCGGCTATCAAAGCCAGGACAGCTCTGAATTAGATTTTGATTTAAAACCGTTAAATGAAGACTATCAAAAGAGTTCACAACCAACGCCTCCTGCACAGCAAGAAGCAGAACCACAAAACCATAAATCCTCCCAAAGTAACCAGTTTCCAACTCCTCAGGGAGATAAATCGCAGGAAGACTACAGAGAGTGTGAAACAGCCCTGTTTGCTGAAGCACCAGCAGTTACTGCGGAAACTGTTGCAATTGATACCTCCGAGATTGATAGTTCAAATTTCGATTCTTTAGAAGATCCTTTTGAAGAAAAAAAGAAGAAGAAACGTAAAAAGCAAATTTTTGACTTCGACATTGATGATGACGATAAACTTCCGGATGATGAGTTCTTTAAAACAAAGTCCAAATCTTCGGTGCTGGCCTATATCTTCCTGTTCTTTTTAATAGCTTCCATTGCTACCGGCGGATATTTCGGGTATGTTTTGTATATTGAACCTGAATTTTTAAGTGGCAGAGCTATAAGCGAAGAAACTCCTTCTGCACCTCAAATCGACCCTTCAGAGGAAGTCGCAGCTGTTCCAGAAGAGGAGGAGGGCGATGATGAAGTGCAGGAGACCCAGGAATCACAGCCTTCGCAGCCACCAGCACAAAGAAGAGCTAAAGCTCAGCCGGCATCTGCTCCTGCTCCACGTAGAGCAGCTGCTCCGCAGCCACAGCCGGAACCCCAGCCACAGCCGGAGCCACAAAGAGCAGCAACTCCGCAGCCCGAGCCTGAGCCGCAGCCTGAACCACGAAGAGCAGCAGCCCCACAACCACAGCCGGAGCCTGAACCGGAACCGCGTAGAGCAGCTCCGCAGCCCGAGCCTGAGCCGCAGCCTGAGCCACGAAGAGCAGCAGCCCCGCAACCGGAACCCGAACCCGAACCGCAGCAAGCTGCAGCTCCACAGCCAGAACCTGAACCGGAGCCGGAACCAGAAATTGAAACACAGCCCGTAAGGCCTCGCCGTTCATCAGAACCGATGGCTCAGATCTTCATCACGTCTCAACCTGCCGTTGCTGATGTTTTCCTTGGTGGTGAGCGTATTGGCAGAACTAACATCGATATGCTCAATCTTCCCGTTGGTACGCACAATCTCAGGTTTGTGAAAGATAATCTTGAAATCGAAAAGGAAATTACGGTCAACGCTGGAAGCAATCGTCCCGAAAACGTGATGCTTCAGTAATAATTTATTAAATCTTTTACCCGTAAACTAGTAGTTGAGGAATATTTGGCAGCAGGAGAAATCATAAAAAAAGTCAGGGAAGGCATTCTTGAGAATGGCGTCGACATTCGTTACAAACTTGGTGCTTATCAGTTTGTTTTAAACGGCCTGGACTTTTACCTGACGAGTCTTGGCGAAAAGCGCCATGTATCGGGCACAGAGTTTTCATTTGCACTATTAGGTTTTGCTCATAATCAGTATGGCCCTGTTGCACAGAGTGTGTTACGAGAGTGGGGGATCAAATCCACAGAAGATTTTGGTAACATCGTTTATAATATGATCCAGGTTGGTATACTGAGCAAACAACCAGAAGATTCTCTTGACCATTTTGTTAATGTAGTAAATTTTGATGACTGGTTTAGTAAACAGGATCCATTTAAAATTGATCCCAACCACATAAAAAGAATAAAAGGTGCTTGATCTTAAGCAGAAGTTAAATTATATTTGATTCTTCTTGTGATAGTTATTTGAAAGTTTGTGTGCCGCTTTAGCTCAGTCGGTAGAGCAAGGGACTGAAAATCCCTGTGTCCGCAGTTCGATTCTGCGAGGCGGCACCATAAATCAGGGCTCACATTTTGTGGGCCTTTTTTTTTATTTTCTGCTGCTTTCCATAAATAGTTCCCAGTATACTTTTCAATCTCTTGTGTCTCAGGCAGTCATGGGTATATATTAGATTAATATCTTTTTTTCCTTGCACAAGAGTACAATGCCGAACGAAATGCGGGACAATCAATGACTTACCAAAAACGTACTCTGGTTCTCTTAGTCGGGATTGCGGGTATTTGTAGCCAAAACATGGGGGTAGATGGATGAAAAGTGTGGCAATTATTTGTGGAGCGATACTCACCGTCATGAGCGGGTGTGCTCCTCAGCAAGATAGTGATGGAATGTTTGAGGCCCAACAGATAGATTTTCTCAGTTTGCAAAATAAAGCAGAGGCATTTGTTCCTGAAATCGGTACCGATGGAGGAGAGATTGTTCTTTCCACCTTTTCTGATCCCAAATCTTTTAACCCTATTACATCAACTGAGACCAGCACTTCTGAGTTTACCGCTCTTATGTTTGAGGGACTTGTTTCATTAAACGCAGTAACCCTACAACCTGAGCCAGCTCTCGCAGAGAGGTGGGAAGTCAGTGAAGATGGTCGGACATACACTTTTTACATGCGCCCCGGTATCCAGTGGTCTGACGGTACCCCAATTAGTGCCTATGATGTAGAGTTTACCTTCAATGAACTTGTTTTTAACAACGACATCAACCCTAACAGTGCCCGTGATATCTTCATCATTGAAGGGGAAAGAATAGAGGTAGAAGCACTCGATAGCGTTCGTGTTGAATGCAGACTACCCTTTGTTTTTGCACCATTTTTACGAACGATGTCCCAGGAAATCCTTCCAAAACACAAACTTGCCCAAACTGTGGAAGCCAATGAGTTTTCTACTGCTTTAGGAATTCAAACTTCAGCATCAGATATAGTAGTAAGTGGCCGGTTTAAACTTGAGTCATATACTTCAGGCCAAAGAGTTATTTTCCGCAGAAACCCTCACTACTGGAAAACAGACAGTGAAGGCAATCAGCTTCCCTACCTGGACAGAGTTGTTTATCAAATTGTTTCGGACCAAAATGTTCAGCTGGTACGGTTCAAAAGAGGTGAAATAGACTATCTTACCGCGCGGGGAGAAGACTATCCCGGCCTGAAGCGAAATGAAGAGGACGGCAATTACACCGTGTACCGGCTCGGTCCGGCAAGAGGAAGTAACTTCCTTGTGTTCAATCAAAACCTCGATACCGATAGCCAGGGCAACACTTACGTTGATGAATCCAAGCTTCAGTGGTTTAGAAATCCCAACTTTCGCAGAGCCGTCTCTTATGCCCTGGACCGGGAGAGTATGATTCGAATCGTAATGAATGGCCTTGGGTATCCCCAGTGGTCTCCCATGACACCATCAGAAGGATTTTTCTTTAATCCTGATGTAGACAAATATCCTTTTAACCGGGAAAAAGCACTCCAAATTTTGGAATCTGAAGGATTCAGTGACCAAAACGGTGATGGGATTCTTCAGGATAAGGACGGTAATCCTGTTGAGTTTACCTTTGTTACCAACAGTGGCAACACCGATCGAATCAGAATCGCTGAAATTATCAGAAGGGACCTTCAGGATCTGGGAATGAGAGTCCATTTCCAGCAGGTTGAATTTAACAGCCTTATTCAAAGAACAAATAATCCCCCCTATAACTGGGATGCTATTCTTCTTGGCCTTACCGGTGGTGATGAGCCCCATTTCGGTAGAAATGTCTGGCACTCCAGCGGCACTCTTCATATGTGGTATCCCCGCCAGAGCAAGCCTTCAACCGATTGGGAAGCACGGATCGATTCAATATACAACGAAGCTGTGCAGATCCTTGATCCTGATGAGCGAAAAGTACTCTATGATGAGTGGCAGAGAATTGCTGCCAGAAAACAGCCGTTCATATACACCGTTTTACCCGAAAGAATCCTTTGCCTTCAGAATCGCTTTGGCAATATAAATCCATCAACCAATGGTGGGATTCTTCATAACCTTGAATACATTTACGTTAAATAAGGCAGCCTATTTTTGCAGCGTAGAAACTTAGAACGTGTAACGGTCGTCAGGGAGTCATAATAACAGTTATGATCGATGAATTGTTTAGACGGGTGATGATCTCTGTTCCCCAGCTGCTGCTGATGTCTTTTATTACTTTTTTGTTTATTGACCTTGCACCTGGAGATATACTTGCCAACTATCGCTTCGACCCCAGAATCAGCGATGAAACCGTAAGAGAGATCGAGGAACGATTTCACTTCGATAAGCCAATCATTATACAGTACGGACATTGGTTACGGAGAGCTGTCCAGCTCGACTTCGGCTACTCTTTTTCAAGACATGCAAATGTTACCAGTGTCATCTCAGAGCGACTCTTTAACACTCTCTTACTATCCTTTTTCTCCATACTTTTTACCTGGCTTATCGCTATACCACTTGGGATATACGCCGCAGTAAAACAGTACTCCATAGGAGACAGGATTCTGTCTTTTATCTCCTATTTTGGGATGTCACTACCCGGTTTTTTTCTGGCACTTTTAGTAATGTATCTGGTTTATCTTGGACGTGATATGCCTTTTCTTTCAGCCATCCCTATTGGTGGCATGGTTTCTTCGGGGTATGAAAATCTAAGTTTTGTGGGAAAGCTTATAGACAGGGCTGCTCATATGATAATACCTGTGACAGTTCTTACTTTCGGTGCATTGGCAGGTCTTCAAAGAATAAGTCGTGGTAATATGCTCGAAGAACTCAGAAAACAATATGTTGTTACAGCACGGGCAAAGGGGCTTTCTGAACATAGAGTTGTGTACCGACACGCACTAAGAAATGCAGTTAACCCTCTAATCACTCTCTTTGGCTACCAGTTCTCTTCACTGCTGAGCGGAGCTGCGCTTATTGAGATCATAGTCAATTGGCCCGGCCTTGGGAGTCTTATGCTGGCTGCTGTTCGGGCACAGGATGTTTTCCTGGTTATGGGCAGTATGATGATTGGAGGAGTTATGTTAATAATTGGAAACATGATTGCAGATATTCTGCTTCTCGTTGCTGACCCAAGGGTTAGAAGGTAGCACCAGGAGAGTATATTTTTATGAAATTTGACCACAGAGTGCTGCATAAATTTCTACGCCACCCGCTGGCAGTACCGGGCCTTGTAGTATTGGCCCTTTTATACTCTGTAATGATTTTTGCAGAATTTGTAGCTCCCTATCACTATGATGATTCAGACAGAGAGCGTTCCTTTCAACCACCAAACAAAATTCATTTTTTTCATGAAGGCAGCTTTACCTTCCCACCGGTAGTATATCCCTACCAATACACCTTTAACCGCTACTATGAAAGAGTGTACGTAGAAGACCAAACCCAACCCCACCGGTTAACCTTTTTCCCAAAAGGCGAACCCGTAAAACTCTGGGGTATCATTCCCATCTCACGGCGCCTCTTTGGGGTCGAAGGTAACCCGGAGAATGTCCGATTCTATCTGATGGGGGCTGATCCGGTTGGAAGGGACCTGTTTTCCAGAATCATTTACGGCTCACGAGTCTCCCTCACGGTTGGCTTCTTTGGTGTCGCTATCACATCTATTCTTGGGTTTCTTATCGGTGGAATATCGGGCTACTTTGGTGGCAAAGTAGATTCCTTTCTTATGCGCTTTGCCGAATGTTTCATGCTCGTACCCTCTTTTTTCTTAATGCTTGCTTTAAGAAGTGCCTTTCCCATAGAAATGTCTTCCGTTCAAATCTATTTTCTGGTGGTGATCATTATGGGGTTTGTAGGATGGGCTGGTTTTGCAAGAGTGATACGAGGTATGGCGCTGTCTATCGGTAAAAGAGACTATGTAACCGCAGCGAAAGCTCTCGGTGCCTCTCACCTGAGAATTATTTTCATTCATATTCTGCCACAGACGTTCTCCTATGCGATTGTTTCCCTTACACTCACTATACCCGCCTATATTCTGGGCGAATCTGCTTTAAGCCTCATAGGACTTGGTATTCAGGACCCTCATGCAAGCTGGGGAAACCTTCTCAGTGCCGCGATGAACATCTCTGACATACAATACCATCCCTGGATTCTGTTGCCCGGATTGTTTATCTTCATATCCGTTATGGCCTTTAACTTTCTCGGTGATGGCCTCAGAGATGCACTGGACCCTAACAGATAGTCATAATCAAGCCTAATAACGATACTTAATCCTGCCAAACTGAAGCACTATCCTTTATTCGTCAACTCTGAGGTACTCTACACTTATATATCTCAATTGATTCCGTGGTCTAAATAGCATCTAAGTGGCTTGTACTACATGAGGTACAGTATTTGTAGTGAATAACTTATACACCCGGCCTCTCATGTTTTGAACATACTGAAAGAGGTGTATATATGCTTAGGAAAACATCGGTTTTAACCGTGGGTTTGATTTTACTGTTCTCTTTGTCTGTTTCTGCAACCCGCCTGTGGGTTATGATAGATGATGGTATTACCTATAAGCCGGTTCCCAACTGCGAGATAACCCTGTTTGATAACGATGATGGAATTGTTTTTTATGCCTATACTAATTATCGGGGGAATGTTTTTCTCAGAGGAGTAGGTGAAGGTGAATACAGAGGAGAGCTAAGAGTTTTCAACAGATACTACCACTTCACCATAGAAATCGACCATACACAAGAGGCAGACACCGTCTTTATCTATAAATGACCACATGCCTGGTTTATCGCAGATTCAAAGCATCTCTGATATGCCAGGCATAAAACCCCCTTCTCCCCGGGCCCATTATGGAGTTCTCCAGAAGCTCCTGTGCTTTTTCTCCCTTTTTCCTGATAAATTCTCTTCTGCTGCTGTAATCAGAATCTGCTTCACTCTGATTAGATAGTAATATTTTCTCTCTCACTGCCTGAAGAAACACCGGGTAGAATTCAAACTCTCTTAAATCGAACTTAAGATTCGGTTCCAAATCCTGTGGTGGATAAGGGTTAATAAGTCTGTACTGATATTTTACCAGTGTTGAATATTTCTTTGTACTGTGATTAAACTCTTTAAAGTTCCTAATCTTGTCCTTATAATGCTCTGAAAGGGTAAAATCTGACAGTTTTTGGCGGTGAAAACACAAGTATTCATCAAGTTGTAGAAACACATAGTAGGAATTATGGGGGTACCTTGATTGAAGAGTGGCAAAGAGGCTGCATTTTTCTGCAGAGGTGTGACCGTAATAGGGGTCCAGAAACTGTATCAAATACAGCATTGCGACACTATTGGTATACTGCCCTCCGTAAGCCGCTTTTCGCAGATAATCCAAGCCTTTTGAAAGGGATATTCTTCGACCACCTATGCTTAAGGCAGCCCTGACGATGCCGGGTGCTTTTGAAAGAGAGCTGTAAAACAGTCCCAGCCCTAAATAGCCGTCTTTAATTGAAGGTTCTGTCTCAACCAATTGCTCAAGAAGGCGCAGCGCCCCAAAACCATCCCGTGCTGCCTGGATTAAACTTCTCTCCATCTTCAGTGTGGCTCTGAACCCTTTGATCCCACCATGTATTAAAAGGTTTATAGCAAGAAGTGAATCGGGTGAGCTGCTCACATCCGAAAGCCTGAGCCCTTCAGGCGCAAGCTCATCTACCTCCTTCAGAAGCTCTAGTCTTGCCTGTTCATCAGGATACTCATTGTTTTGAATCTGGAAAATTTTCATGGACACAAGAAGCAAATAACTAAGTGGGGAAAGATGCTCCTCTTTTTCCAACTCTCGCATCACCAGAGCGATCTGCTCTGCACCATCCCAGTCAAAAGAGTAGATCAGATGGACCATTTTTTCGGCAAGCCTGTTCTGTTCAACCGAAACCCCTGGGTAGAGTGACTGCTCCTGCTTTTGAACATCACCCTTTTTCGCCAATTCAGGTTGTACATCGTAATTTGTGATATCCAGATGCTCTGTAGTTATATCAGTGCTGTCGTAGCTTAGATGCTCTTCGATGTCAGACTGCTTAAGAAGCGTTTTATCGGGAACCTGTGCGGGCTCAGTGAGTTCAACGTTTGCTGCCTTCAATGAAGAGAACTGAACGACAAGCAACACCACTCCCACCACTGCTGAGCGTGCTTTAGAAAATGATCTGTAAAAGGATGATTGTACCATGTTCTACTTTCAAGTTTAATTTTTCACCTGAAAAATACAGAAAGCAA
Source organism: Chitinispirillales bacterium ANBcel5 (assembly GCA_029688955.1). Lineage (NCBI taxonomy): Bacteria > Pseudomonadati > Fibrobacterota > Chitinispirillia > Chitinispirillales > Chitinispirillaceae > Cellulosispirillum > Cellulosispirillum alkaliphilum. The sequence continues at coordinate 66,467 of JARUKZ010000005.1, forward strand.
AGAACAGATCAAATTTTTTATCCTTTTTTGTTCTATTTTTTGGAAAAAATCGTTGCCCTTAATGCCATAGACTTTCTTTTTAAACAGCACGTTCTCACATTATTCAAGTAATTATCAGATTGAAATTATTGATAATACAACCAGCTTTTTATGCTAGAGTTAGTTATAAAAAGCCCGGTCCATAAAAGACTCAACGAACCTTCAACTCATTGATAGTCAAACAGTTATGAAGGTGAGGATTTTACATACCCACGCGTCTCTCAACACTTAAAGCATGGTGAACAAAGGCTTCTGATCTGGCAAATACAGACAGAAATGGTGCAACGTGCTTTAATCCTTCAGGTGTCATCTCTGCAACAGAAATCCTTTTTTGGAAACTATCAACACCAAGAGGAGATGCATATCTGGCAGCACCACCGGTTGGTAGCACATGATTAGTGCCTGCCATGTAATCTCCCATTGCTACGGGAGTGTGTGGACCCAGAAAAATTGCTGATGCATTATTTATCTGTTTTAAATCTTCATGGGCATTTTCGGTGATTATCTGAAGATGTTCTGGTGCGATGCTATCTGAAAGCTCAATCGTTTCGGTTCTTGAAGAGGTTAAAAAGATAGTTATAGCGTGTGCGGGTAATTTCTCAAGTGTTTCTTTTGCCGGAGAGCGGCCGATCTCTTCCAGTGTAGCCCTGGCCACATTCTCTGCAACGGTTTTGCTTTCGGTGATACAAATAGCGGTTTCATCCCCTGAGCCGTGCTCTGCCTGTGCAAGTAAGTCGAGCGCCACAAATGTGGGATCAGCGCTTTGGTCTGCAATAACCACCACCTCACTTGGACCAGCCACCGAATCGATATCGACACTGCCATACACCATTCTTTTTGCTTCGGTTACATAACTATTGCCCGGCCCTACAATCTTATCTACCGCACGTATCGACTCTGTACCATACGCAAGAGCAGCAATAGCCTGAGCCCCACCGATTCTGTACACTTCGTTCACTTCAAGGTAGTGAAGAGCATAGGCGATCCCAGGGTCAAGGGTATCTCTTGGAGGAGTAACAGCAACAACTTCCTGCACCCCTGCTATTGTGGCCGGAATCACATTCATCAATACTGTAGAAGGATACACGGTATAACCGCCGGGAACATAGAGCCCTACCCTTTTAAGAGGCTTTATTACCTGGCTAAGTGTGCTTTCATCAGTTGTAATGGTGAAGCCTTTACCACCCTGTTCTTTATGGTACTGTTCTATTCTTTTTGCCGCTTCCCTGATCGCCTCTTTAAGTTTTGGTGAAGCAGACTGTGCACTTTCCGCAATCTCCTCTTGTTGTAAGCGTACGGTTGAAGCATCGAGTTTTCGACGGTCAAACTTCTCAGTGAATTCAAACAGGGCCTCATCCCCTCTTTTCTGAACCGCTTCAAGCACCGCAGAAACAGCACCGTTTACCTCTTTATCCCGCTTTTTTCGGGCAGATTCAATGAGGTGCATAAACCGTTTGCCAGCATCACTGTTTATCTCAACAATTGGAATCTCGTTTCTCTTAGCCATCTCTAATCCTCCAGGGTATATATACTGTATATAGGCTTCATAAGATACTTTTCAATCCCTTTCTCTGGCAAGATAAGAGACAACTATTCGGTCGGGAAATGCATCGTTTTATTCTCTGCCAGTGTCACTACTGTGCTCTGTACATTTTTTAGCAGCAAAGTTTTACCTTTCGAGTCCATTAAACTCTCTGTTTGTTTCAGGCCCTCTGTGCTAACGATCTAAACGGATCTTGGTTCAAGCCCCAAAGCCGCTCTAATCTCCGCAGCTTTTCTTTTTACTACCTCGAGACTCGAGGTAGTATCCCCCGTTTCAAGAATTGGTAAAAGCCAGTTTTTTCGTGAAGAGAGCTGTGGCGGACCACAAAAGCGTAGTAGTTCACTGGTACCGAAGTTGATCCTTACCGGTGATGCCCAGGGGAGAGTGACCAAATCATGGTGATAGTTGTTTCCTGCCGGTACTGATTTACGCCCCTTTTTTATAGAATAAAACTCTTGCTTATTTACCCTAATAACAGTCTCTTGCGGCTCTCCACCCGGCCACTCTACTACCGCAAGGTTCTGAGCCCGCTGCTTGGCTTCATGAAGCAGCAGCGAACCAATAACGTAGCGATGACATACACCCGCCTGGGGATGGATTGGCCAGGGGCACCCATCGAAAACAACTGTTCTGCAGCCATTTATCCAATTATTGTTGATTAAATCAAGCAGTTCCCCTATGGCTGACGGGTCCTCTACTTTGACCGGATAGCCACTTCCGGTCTTTGCATTTACATTACCCAGTTTCTTAAATCGAAAATATCTCCCTGATCCGGTAAGCTTTTCAAATTGTGTACCCGAAAATCCCCTTGCTCTGGCACTACGGTGAATCCGTATATCGGCAAAAAACGGAAAGCCAAACCCCCGCTGTTTTTCGCTCTTCTCCAGTACGTTTAAAAATTCCTTGGACCGTGTACCCCAGCCTTTATAGCCGATCGTGAAAACAAGAGGTGGTTGGGAATCATCTTTCATGCTCATAAAACCTCAAAGCTGCTAAAGTTTCCTGGTACTATTAGTGGCAATCGCAGTGCCACCTGGCACTATATGTTTATTGTATCTAAATGGCACAAAAAATGCTCTCTATTCATACTAAAGTTTAAACCACTAACTTAAATGATTAAAAGTGAATGAGCTATGGAAGTGATATTTACCATAATAGTAGGACTTATCGTTCTTGGGATTTTAGTTTTTGTTCATGAATCAGGGCATTTCATTGCAGCAAAGGCCTGTAAAATAACAGTTCTTACCTTCTCCCTGGGCTTTGGCTCTGCTCTGCTTAAAAGGAAAAAGGGTGACACAGAATACCGAATCAGTGTTATTCCTTTTGGTGGCTATGTGCGTATGAAGGGAAGTAGCCCCGAAGAGAGCAGCGGAGCTTCAGATGAATACAACTCAAAGCCCCTGTGGCAGCGGGCAATTGTTGCCATTGCAGGACCGGCGGCTAATTTTCTGTTTGCCATCTTTTTGCTCTGGGTCGCCTATATTCATGGTATCGAGCGTCCACTTTTTATCGATGACCCTACTATTGGTGCTGTTAGGCCCCAGTCCCCGGCCCAGCAAGCAGGGTTTCGAGCAGGTGATAGTATCATCGCTATAGATAATCAAACTATTGAATCCTGGGAAGATATTCAGACACATCTGCTCAAACGCCATGAACAGTACATTTTTACCGTCATTAGAAATCACCTCCTGGAAAAAGAGATCAGATTCCAACCTCAGTTTGAAGACAATAACCCCACTGCCGGAATCGAACCGGTATTTCCTCCCGTACTAGGGGAAATCCGGCCTGAATCTCCCGCTGAGCAAGCAGGGCTTACTCCCTTTGACACAATTATTCATATAGAGAACGATACTATCATATCATTTCAGCAAATGGTTTTCATTGTGAACGAACTTGGTGAAAAGCAGGATTCCATATCCATTGTGTTAAAGCGAAACGAAACCTACTTAACTAAACACCTTTCACCGGTGTATGATAGTTCTTATCAGAGATTTGTACTGGGTGCTCAGGCTGCTCCTCCTCAAACCCGGCACATTAGCTATGGAGTACTGCCTTCCATTCCCATGGCTTTTGAAAGAAGCTACGAATTCACCACACTCATTTTCAGAGCTGTTGGCTTACTGGTAACGGGCGGAGCGTCGGTGGATGAGATGGCGGGACCTGTTGGCATAGTGCAACTTTCAGGGCAGGCAGCCAGGCAAGATGTCTCATCGATTATGGTTTTCATGGCTGTCATTGGTATTAATCTGGCAATTATTAATCTTTTACCCCTTGTGATCACTGACGGGGGTGTATTACTCTTTATTGGCCTGGAAGCAATACGGGGAAAACCCCTTTCTCCAAAAACTCAGGAACAAATCAATAAAATTGCTGTTCTTTTCTTTCTTGGGCTCTTCTTACTGCTGATTTTTGTAGATTTCAGACGAATCTTCTCCTGAATTCAGCAGCTTTTTTCCGTTACGGATCAAAAAGATGCCAGCTTTTCTTTATGTGGACATTCTTTTGGAAAAGAATTATAATTATCTAAAACACAAGCACTTAATTTTCTAAGTTACTTTTTTTCATGCAAAAAAGAAAAGATCGTTTTTCAGCTCTTAACAACAATAAACAGGATCTCTTTATCCAGAAGAATTCCTCTGAAGATACTGTTGAAGAGACAATGACTGAAAATCACCAGGCAGACATGTCCATGTCCAGGGCTGTTCAGGCAGCATTAATCCCCTCGTTTTTCCCTGCCGTGCAAGAGTTGGATATCTGCTCATTCTATTTACCCGCAGCTCCTCAGCGAGGAGATGCTTATGATGTTATAAAGCTTTCAGAGAAACTCTTTGCATTTCTTATCTTCGATGTAACAGGTAAAGGGATCGCCTCTACCCTCTTATCATCATTAAGCAGAGTTTTGTTTTCAAAGTATCTTCGTGCTAACACTCCCCCAGGAATAGTTTTAAAAAGGGTTAATGAAGAACTCACAGCGAGCTTAAATACCAAAGACTATCTTACTGCTTTTTTGGGATATCTTAACCTTGACAATCACACCCTAACCTTTTCAAACGCCGGACATGCTCATCCCGTTGTCTACAAAAGTGAGTCGGGTGAACTGGTAGAGCTTACAACCCAAAGTACCCCGGTTGCCCTTTTTCAGGAAAGTTATTTTGAAGATCAAAGCATAGTTCTTGAACAAAATGACTTGATTTTTCTATTCACAGACGGGCTGTATGGCATCTATAGTACTACACCAAACCATGGACGAAAAAAACTTCAGGAAAACATTTGTCATTTCGCAAAAAAAGGTTCGCCGCGAGCACTGATAAATCACCTAAAGAGTAGTGCTAAGGCTACAAAGAGGCCCCTGTGTGATGATATATCCGCTGTTGCCATTAAACTGCAGCCTGATTCTGCAAAAATTTTCCTGAAAAAACAATTAGGCTTTGCTCCTGCAGATCATGTTCATATACACTTTATCAGATATTTTGAAGATATGGATCAGTCCGTTTCTACAGTGCTTACAGCAATGGATAACACCGGCTTTAGTGACAGCTCTATAAGAAAAATGAAAATATCCCTCTCAGAGTTGATTGTAAACGCCATTATGCATGGCAATAAAAGGGATTTCTCCAAAAAAGTGGTGATAGGCTACACTGTAGAAAAGCACAGAATCGATATCTCTATTCTCGATGAAGGAAAGGGTTTTGACCCTGACTCTGTTCCCGACCCAACTTTGCCCGAAAACATATTAAAGGACTGCGGACGGGGGATATATATTGCGCGTCACTACTGCGATGATCTACGTTTCAATAGTAGTGCAAACAGAGTGACCATCACAAAATTCTTACATACAGATAAGGATGAAGAGTGAAAATAGGGATTGCCGGATATAGCGGATCAGGAAAAACCAGTGCCGCTTCATACCTTTGCGACACAATTGACTGCGAGCTGATAGACGGTGACGTTGAAGCAAAAGTAATCATGAACAGTAATGATTCCATTAAAAGGAAAATTAAAGCTAGCTTCGGACCGGCTTGTGTTATCAATAACACTATCGATTTTAAAACTTTATCTGACCAGGTTTTTAGATCTGTAAGCGAGCTTAGGGCATTAAACAGCATTGTTCATCCCCAGCTAATTGCTCATCTCAAAGAGCGTATTGAGCAATCAAAGTGTAAAAATGTAATACTTGATGCAGCACTAATTCCTTTGTGGAATGCTGAACGTTGGTTTGATCAATGTGTTTGGATTAGTGCTTCAAAAGATGTTAGATTAGAACGTCTTAAAAAGAAAATTCCTACCTTACCCGAAGGCATGATCATTAATCGGCTTACTATTCAGGAATCTCTTTTTTCCCCAACATCCGATGAGCTGTGGACTGTAATTGAAAACAATAGTTATTTTGGCTACCTTAAAAAAAGGTTAGATGAGTTTTATCGTAGCGTAATTAAATCAGATAAAGTTAGGTACAACAAATGAATACTTATTTAGTACCCTTTTTTTAATCCGGTTGTAATTTGTGTTTATAGTACATTTTCTTTTGGGTTATTAGCAAGTGATCAAGCAGCATTCTTCATTCATAAAACAACTGATTGCAGGGATCGACTGCATTTTTATTTTTGCTGCATTCTATCTAAGCTACAACTTTACCGGTTTGAACAGAAACCTTCTTCCCTTTAACAGCTATTGGATCATGTCAGCAGGGTTCTGTTTCTTTTACCTCTACTTTGCCTGGACCCGTTCTCTTTTTTCTATACTTGATTTCAACTGGATACAGAGCCTTTACAGCAAACTTTCGGTAATCTTTCTTTCATCCGGAATTCTTGGTGCAGCAGTTCTTTACCTTGTGCCCGAAAACAGAAACAGCCGCTATCTGTACATTACTTTTGTTTCATTTTCCTTTATTCTTATCTCCTTTCAAAAAACTGTTTTGAAGATCGCTATCACGTATATTAGACGTAGTAACAGAAATGTTTCTCCTGTTGTTTTCTTTGGCCATGGGAAAAAGGCTGCACAGATTTACCATGATATTACCACGCATCCAGAGTGGGGGATGAAAGTCGTTGAACGACTTTATGTAACCACCCCTCCCCGGCATTTTGAAAGCATCCTTAAAAACAAATACATTGAGGAAATTCTTTTCTGTATCCCCAAAGATTTCCACAAAGATGGTTTTTCTCTGGAGCCGTATTTAAACATTTGTGATGAGATGGGTAGACCGGCAAGAATTTTTCTTAATCTGCCTGGTGACTCTCCCTCATCTCAATGGGAATACCAAAGTTTTCTGGAGCATTCCACCCTTATTTCACACTCCTTCCAATTTGATCCTGATCAGTTGTTATTCAAACGCCTCTTTGATATCGCCGGATCATGTGTCGGTATGTTTTTTTTCCTGATTACCTTTCCCTTTTTTGCTGTCACCATAAAGCTCACCTCCAGGGGCCCTGTTTTTTTTCGCCAAATTCGTGTTGGCAAGAGGGGTAAGCGTATTGTAGTTTATAAGTACCGGTCTATGATTGCCAACGCCGAAGAGAAAAAAGACACCCTCAAATCTTGCAATGAGTGTGAGGGTGCCATTTTTAAACTAAAAAACGACCCAAGAGTTACCCGTTTCGGCTTTTTAATGCGAAAATTCAGTCTGGATGAGTTACCACAGTTTATTAATGTATTAAAAGGGGAAATGTCCCTTGTTGGCACCAGGCCCCCAACTCCCGAAGAAGTACAGATGTATTGTAATTGGCACCACAGAAGAATAAGCATAAAACCCGGGTTAACCGGTTTGTGGCAGGTTAGCGGAAGAAATAAAATTACCGATTTTAATAAGATCGTTAAACTGGACCTTAAATACATAGACAACTGGAGTATATGGCTTGATGTTAAAATCATACTTAAAACCATACCTGTACTGTTTAAGACCGATCACGCCTACTAAGTCCCTCTCCTTATTCTTTATCCTTTTTACATCTCTGCACTGTTTCGCTGTTCCCATTGAAAACTGGCGACTCCCTCTGTTTCAATTATCGGCCGATATGGGCTGGGTTGAAACTTCTCCCAGTGGCATGTTCTGGAAACACCATTCCTATAGCGAGCTAATTTCGATGATTTCGGAACACGAAATCACCGATGATTTAACCAGCTACTGGCGTGTGGAGCCTGCCCTCACCGGTGGATTTCTGTTCAAGGAAGATCATGATGATAACTCTTTCTACAACGCTAAATTTGTAAATGATATCAGATTCAGAAGGCTTTTTTTCCGACAGGCCCTGGATGTAGACAGCAGATATCTGGAAGATCAATACTTCCCTGCTCACAGAGGACGCAATGCCCAGGGACGCATTGAGGAAGCGTACATGCAGTACAATTACAATCACGGCTTTTTACGGCTGGGTCGTATGAACCGTAACTGGGGCCCCTTTGCAGAAAAAAGCATGCTCCTCTCTTCTCATCCCTATACCTATGATGCACTTGAGTGGCAACTCTTTGCCTCCTTCTTTGAATTCAGAAAACTCTTTGCTGCTTTTCCGCTGAAAAGGTCTGAATGGGACACTCAGCTTGGTGACCAACGTGGCGATACAATGAATCGCTATTTTGCCGCTCACGCTCTCAATTTCATGTTAGCCGACTGGATTACCTTTGGCTTTTTCGAAAGCGTCATCTTCGGAAGAGAATCCGGAATCCCAGACTTGTCTTATGTTAACCCTGTGTCTGTCTATTCTGTAATAAATCTAAACAGAGAGAGTGAAGTTAATCTTATGGTTGGTTTTCACTGGGCAATACGAGCCTTCACAGACAAAATAGAATGGAGAGGACAAGTAGCAATCGATGATTTCCAGATCGACAATGCCGAGGATACAGGCAGAGAACAGAACAACGAGCCCAATCACTGGGGTATTTCATCGGCTCTCTATTTCAGAAATCTCCTCCCTTTAAATCTCTCTAATCTCATTAAAGCCCAGTACAAAAAATCATCTCAGTGGCTCTATACAGTGGATGACCGTAATACCCTTCGTGGAGAACGGTATTCCTATCTGGGCAGAAGCCTTGGGCTACCAGAAAATGACTTTGACCGCACTTCACTTAAGTTCGCTGTAATAGGAGAAAACCTGTGGACTGCATCCATTGAAACAGCCTACGAACGAAAAGGGGAAAGGAACATTTTAAGCCAGTGGATGGATTCCCATATGGATGAGGATCTACGGGGGTTGCCTTTTAATTACACCGATAAAAGTTTTCCTTCCGGCGACCATGTACAAAGGACCATTGAACTTTCTACTGAAATCAGCGGCTTTTTCAGAAACCTTGCAAACGGACGCCTGAAATTTTCCAACAGATGGATTCAAAACAAAAACAATAAAAGAAACAGCAGCTACGTATACGATCCTCTGCTCCACTTCGAGTTGAGTTTTCATTACGGCAACTGGACACTGTCTTTACCTGATTAATTTTGTTATGATTGATGCTTTCGAGTTCCAAAAACCACCTTTGGCTGTTCCAAACACAGCCAAAGAGGTATCTAAAGAGATACTATCCCAGCTTAAATTTCTTGTGAAGCAAGATAACCGAAGCTGTCTTGAACAAAACTTTAAAGACAGCTTCGATCACATCCTTAAGCTTTTTGATTTATATCAAAAGCTTGTAGTTGAAAATCATTCAGACAACAAAACCTGTTATAAAGGGTGCCAATGGTGTTGTTATCACTGGGTTGAGGACGTTAACTCTTTTGAAGCTCAGATCATTGCTCAGTATATACGTAACACAATTCCCCACAAAATCGAACAAATTAAAGAACAGTGTGTCAGCGATATCGAATGTATACAGAATCTGGACAGTCTAGTTTCGGACAAAATCGCGGAGGAAAACCTTGGTGATGAGTTTGACCCTACATTCCTGCTGCTTTCATCTTTTTACCAGCTAAAACGCCCCTGCCCCCTGCTTGAAAAAGATGGTTTATGCAGTATCTATCCCGTTCGCCCGCTTACCTGCAGAGTGTATATGAGCTTTTCTGATCCCGGGCGATGCAAACCAGGGCATATAAATGATTCAGATATTCCTACCTATATTCTCGACCTTGAGGAGGAAGCAAACGAAATCATCGATTCTTTGCACTTTAAGTTTCAACGATTTGAAGATGACACAAGTTTACGATCTTTACTTTTAAAACACCTGTGACATTCTGAGTAATTTATTTTTCTGTTGAACTCTCTTCAGTGGATTTGTCCTCTTCCTCCTCTTGGCGCTCTTCCTCAAGTTGTTCCAGTACAGCTTTGAAGTAAACATCAGGGGATCTTTTCATGATTTTGGAAAAATCGCAAGAAAAGGCTTCATAGTTTTCATAGCCACATTCTTTTGCGATCTGCTTTAGATCCGCATCCGGTTGGCGCATTAAAGATTTGGAAAGGGTAATTCTTCTAAAAGAGAGCATATGTTCGAAGGTATTTCCCAGCTCCTTTTCTAAATTTTCAGTGATCTGCTGAGTGGTTAAGGAAGTTTCCTTAGCAAGGCTTTCTATACAAAAGTGAGGATCAGATAATGATCTGTCCATAATCGTAAGTATATTCTCAGTAGTCTCGGAAAATCCTTCTTCTTCCATTTTCTCATAATCATCCTCTTTTTTCTTTTGATGAATCATGTTCGCAACAACGATTATAATAATTATAGAGATTATGATCAAAAGAATCACCATAAATAGCTTCAGAGGAAACATGGCCTGTCTGAGAACGACTCTCCCCCACCCCTGGGGACTATATCTGTTTGTGGGAATCGAACCGGACCAGGAGTAAAAGGAGGGTACCTGCTCCCCTTCATCCAAATCCATTATGGTAACATCGAAGCCAAATCTTCGGGGCGGGAACTCAAGATCTGATAGTACAGTAAAAGGGATCTTTGCTTCTATTGTGTAGCCGGTGTCATTTATCTGTGGTCGCCATTTCATCTCACGGGAAATCCGCACCCCAATACTGTCATCCACAACAAACCGGTAATCATCAATTGAGGGGGCTACAGTATTGCTTCTGGTATTTGGCCCAAAGCGTATACTGCGATGGTTAATCCCTGCAAAAGGAGTGGCGCTTTCATGCAAATCTATATGCAACTCCACATAATCCCCGGGGGTGATCGATGAATCTCTTACAGAGATAGCAAAAAAGAGCCTTGAAGAACTCCATAGCATTTTAAAATGCGCCTTATCTTCTATAGCTTCAACTCTGGCTGATCCCCACTCATCAAAATGACCATCAATGGTAAAAGAATCGGGCTCCAGTGTTTCGATACTTATGTATCTTGAGGAAGAACGTCGCACTTCTTCTCCCCTGTAGATCCATCGGTGCGCTAAGGGTGGTGAATGGATTTCTGTACTGTCGGGATGAAAAAGAATATAGCCAAAGCGAAGGTTAAGCTGATCATGGTTTGGAAAATCAGGCCCGGGAACCCACTCTGCTCTGTAGGGTCCCTCAGCTAATACTGCAAGTGTATCAGTGACGTTCATCGAGTGGTGAACCAAAAGCATAACCGAATCCACCTGACTAAACACTTCAAGCTCATAAGTTATTGTATCACCACTCAGGATACTCAGTAATGGCGGAGACACCACCCGTGCACTATCCGAAGTCATAATGATCCCTTCATCCTCTATGCTATCAGTGGAGATACGAATGAAAGAATCCTGATCGATCAGCGCCATTGTAGATTCAGCATACACTGCATTGGTACACAAAAGCACCGAAAGCCCAATAATCATAGCTATTGTGGTTTTTTCTTTTTTCATAATTAAAAAGTATAACCGGCACCACCACAGCTGCAAGCATATTGTGAGTTGGTTACCGTTTTATCCCCGCAAACACTTTCGATGTTTTAAAAACTTAGGCGCTACTGCCACCAAAAATGAAAACAGTGGTATGAGCGGAATGGTAAATGGTTTTACACGGTGTTTAAAGGAGTTTGAAAGATGAGAGATTTTTTGATACATTGCCGACAACTGGGTATCGGTTGAATTTACCATTATTTCACGTAACAGCAAAAAGAGCTTTTGTTGCCGTCGCTGGTTTTTACGCCACTTCTGAGAGTATACTTTAAAGGCTTTTTGGCCTTTTTTGGGGAAATTTTTTATCGATTCCACAGCATAGTCTGCTGCTTCAAGAGCGTTCATTATCCCACCTGCAGTTAGTGGATTGCACTGCCTGGCTGCATCACCTATAATAAGGACGTTTTTATTGGCAAGTTTAACCGGGCTTACACAAATTGGGATGGAACCGGTAATTAGCTGCTGTTTTTTAGCACCCGGAAGATACTTTTCCATAAAATAATGAAGGTAGTGTTGGGCTCTTGGACTACCGGCTTTGGGATGATAGAGCGCCGCTCCCACTAGAATTGTTTTGTCCTCTTTTGGAAACACCCATATATAGCCCGAATCGATATGTTGGCTACCAGTGAAAAAGTGTAGATAGCCATCATTACAGAAATCACTTTCTACCCTGTACTCTACAGCACTTGCGACTTCATTTAGTGAAAGTGACTTTGTTAACCCTGCCCATTGCCCGACTCTGCTCTCCGGTCCATCTGCTCCCACGATTACATCTGCAGTGATTATCTCTCCTGATTCCAGAACGACTCCGCTCCAGGCACTGCTGTTTCCTGGCAATAACCCGGTAACAGTGGTATTTAATCGTAACTGAGCCCCTGATGCAACAGCCTTTTTTGCAAGAGAGCGCTCCAGCCGGTCCCGATGTAACACCACCCCGGCATCCCTAACAGCTCTTTTGGCAACACCCGTTCCATTAAGGTGCATTGAGAGTCCCTGGATATTACAGGCGATCCAATCCTCATCAATGGATAAGAATCTTGATAGCTCAGCCCTGTTACCGGTAGCTTCACCACAGCGCACAGGCTCACCGATCAGAGCGCGCCTGTCTACAATACACACTCTCTGCCCTGCCCCGGAAAGTTTACTGCCCATATACAATCCTGCTAACCCAGCACCTACTATCACGGTGTCAAATTTCATGTCAGGCGCCTCTTATAGCTGCAACAGGACAAAAAACCTCACACTTACCACACCCAATACAGTTGGATGAGATGACACTTGAAGCCTCAAGTACTTTTATAGCCATTACAGGACAAACTGCTGAACAACCGGCGCAAAAAGTACACTCCTGCTGATCGATGTGAAATGCAGAACTCATTTATTATCTCTGAAGAAGCTAAATTAATGATTGTTAGTTACAATTTATACCGTAAAAAATATAAATGATATACTTTGGTATAATTAAAAATTTCGCTCTGATAAACCGCATGGAATCGAAAAGTAGGGGGTAGATAAAAAAAGTGCGCCGGCGTTGCACCGGCGCTTCCGCTTCACCCAAATTGCTGCAAGAGGGCCTTGCAGGTAGGATAGTAATTGCTGGTACTGATAATATAGCAAATCTTAAGAACCTGTGCAAGATTTTTTTTCTCTTTTCTATAAAATTTTCCTACTTTTGAGGTGAAATCAGATCGCCCCATACCTTTTCATCTATTTTGGCGAGTTTTGAAAACAGTTCCTTTGCTTCTTCTGCCCTGTTGAGTGTTATTTTTAGATCCAATTTCGCCTTTTCAAAAAACGGGGACGGGCTAAATTGCACTTTCCCTCTGTTGGGATTAGATTCACTAACCAGTGTATTCCACCTTTTTTGCATGGTTGAGAACACAGGAAAACGTCTTGAATACAACTCCTGACGCAATTTTTGAATTTTTTGAGGTGAATTCAGGGACTGGTTATCGAGAAAAGAGGCGATTTTCGGCTCAGTCAAAATCTCTCTTACACTCCTGTTTTCATTGTATGCAATCTCTGGTAACCACTGAAGAAGCTCCCTTTGCATCTGACGGGAAAAGGAGAGCGAGCCAAAGAGTTGTGCCATCTTCTTTCTGTCGTTTGCTTCTAAACTCAGCAAATCCTGAAGATTGGTAAGATCTATCACTCCCCTGTCTACCATTTCTACTATTTCGGTATCAGCGTCGCTTAGCAACTCAAGAGTATGAATCTGCTCGGTTTCAATCCCGCAAACAGAAGCTGCTTCAAGGTACTGAACCTGATCGAAGGTCTCCCTGATCCAGGCAAGTGTGGCTATTTTTTCCTTAAGACTTTTGGGGCGATCACGGTTAAGCATTATGCGCAGAAGTGTTTCGTCCTGAGAGGAGAGTTTTATGCTTATACAGTTTATTTCACTACTCTCTTTTTGAGTACTACGCAGAAATCGTTTCACTCCATCTATAATTGTATGGCTTTGGGTGTCCGTTTCATTTACCACTACAGGAAATAGTGTTGAGACGCCATCCCCACACTCTTTAATATCATAGAAGGTGTTTTTAGGTATAGTTATATTTTGCGGCTTCAGCTGTTTGATCTGGAGCCCGGAATTGAACTTTTCCATCAACTGATCGATTCTAGACTGCATCTGCGATTGACGCGTATTTTCTGTAGTCATCTAAATGTCCTCTTTTCAGGGCTCCGTTAGCCACTATAGTTGCTTTCTGTTCTATCACTTTTTTAACAGCTGTTCTCTTTTCTGCGCTCAGATCAGCTCTTCCAAGCAGCTTTTGCAGCGCGCAGATCCTTAGCTTATCCTGACAGGGAGTAGATGATGAGAGTTGATCGCTATGTCCCCCGTATCTCACCAGATGAACCTTATTTACCAGCCCCACTTTTTCTTTAAGCGCGATTCTCAGCCACAGATCATAATCTTCACACGCCCTCAGTGTTTCATCAAAGCCCCCGTGAGCATCAAACAGTGTACGCTTTATCATCACACAGGAAGGAGAGATCATGCACCGGTGCAAACTAACACCAAACAGATCTCCATCCCGCTTTAAATGACTGCGCGGGGGATTTACTCTCACTCCCTTTCTTACCCACAGTTCCTGGGACTGAAAAATAGTACATGATTTGTGCTGATCGGACCACTCCAACTGCTCTTTTAGTTTTTCCGGTTTCCACTCATCATCTGAATCAAGAAAGGCTATCCATTCACCACAGGAGTGCGCGACTCCAAAATTTCGTGCCGCTGATACTCCACTGTTTGTATCAAGAGAAAGCACTGTTACAGATTTATAGTCCCGGAGCTGTTTTAGAGTATCATCACTGGAGCCATCATCGACTACTATGAGTTCAAAATCTTTATAACTCTGCTTTAGAACAGAATCAACTGCCCTGCTGATCAGTTTTGCTCTGTTATAGACCGGAATAATTACACTTATACGAGGCATAGTTCTTAAAATACTCTTTAATACTGCTTCCACGCTAATCCCAAAACAAATATTCACCCCTGCACTGTCCCTGTAGTATCTTCTACTCTCCTGTTTTTTCCCAAAAGGATTGAGAATTGCTCCTTACAGTAAGATGGAAAGGAGATTAAACTTATGGAAAACATTAAAACCACTCATAATAGTTATACAGTAGCTCAGGTTACACCCTTGGAGTCTTCAAGCATCTTTACCCTTATCTCCTATTCAGTCCTCACCCTTGGTCTCTATATTCCTGTGTGGTTTCTTCTGAATAAAAAGGCTTTGAATAATCTACAATCTGAGGAGAAACTTAGAGGGGAAATCTTTGTCCATACACTTATACTGGCCAGTATAAGTTTAATTATCTGGTTTGTATTTCGTATACTATCCTTAGATCCCACACCAGGAATCGCAAGCCTTCAAAATGTTACCCGTATTCTTGATATAGTGGTTTTTTTGACAATCACTGCCCAATGTTTTAAAGTCAAAAGAATGCTCAATGATCATTTCAACACCCACAAAAAGTTTGATTTTAAATTTTCTGATTTAGCTACATTTTTTCTTCAAATCTTCTATCTCCAACACAAAATCAATAAATTCAATGCAATAGCAACCTCCTCAAAACAGACTGGCAACTAAAGCACCGAGGCTTTTAGGTACTTTTAAGCACCCAAAAGCCCCTTGTATTAAAGCATAGATGGCGAGCGAACCATACACACAAGGTGTTCACTATCACTGTCGTAATTTTCTCCGTTAAAGCCGCCAAATGATCTGTAGATAAATAGACCCGCTTTACGGACTGGTTCCAGAAAATCGGTTAAGCTATATGGGTATTGAGTATGTATCTCCCACGCACCGTCGGGATAGTCAAAACGGGTGTAGGCGGTTTTAGTCATTTTGTCGTATACTCTGTGCTGAATAAAGCGATATCCATCCACATTACGAACCATCTTCCCAAAATGACGATTAACATAGAGCGGCTCGGTATTGGAGTCGAAGAGAAAAAAACCACCCGGAACCAATGCCTTTGATATCATTAAAAAAAGTTCTTCCAGTTCCTCGGTTCCCTTAAGGTAGTTAATCGCATCAAAAGTACAGGTGATCAGGTCATACTGTTTCTGAGGTTCAAAACGTCGCATATTCTTTACATAGAAATTTGCGCCAGGCACTTTTCTGGATCGTGCAACCTCAATCATTGCCGCAGAAAGATCCACCCCATCAACCTTGTGTCCCTGTTCGGCAAGATAGTTAGCCAAAACCCCTGTACCACAACCCAAATCCAGTATATTGGAACAGGACGGACAGTGTCTTGAGAGGGTGTTCTCTATGAGGGGTTTAAATGTTTCCACACCATCAGCCCAATCCTGATCATAGTACTTGCATAGCCTTTCATATTCTTTGAGCCGTTCCACCATTTTCCCCCTTTTTTCTGATGAGCATAAAATTTGCTTTTTTTTGTCCATAGCTCCTCAATATTAACCTTTATAGAAAGAAAAAAATGGGTCGTATAGAGAATGTCTTACCGGGCAATAGCAAAAGAATTGAAAAGTTAAAGGCGTTTCTTATCATATGCATTGTTTTTACCTCTATTGCGCCCCTGTTTTTCTTAGATACAGAAGAGCCCTCTGCCTATCTACTGATTATCAAAACACTTGCAAAAATCGGTTCATTAAGTGCCACCGTTCTCTTTTTTTGGCAATTTCTACTGGGTTTCAGGGGAGGAATTCCAAAAATCATTCATGATCTTGTATGGACGATTAACCTGCATAAAAAATTGGGGAAAGTCGCGTGTTACCTTCTAATCCTTCATCCCATCTTTATCACTCTCTATTACCTGCTTTCCTATGACCAATTTGTCCTTTTTCCCGATTTCGATGACCCTTTTATACGGTTTGTGTATGTAGGGGTTGCAGCATTTGTGCTGCTTATCGTTATCTTTTTAACCAGCGTTTGGCTCAGAAAGTTTCTTAGTTCTGTTCAGTGGTATGTTATTCATCTCTCCTCTTACATTTTTCTCCCACTTGGCCTTTTACATGGTATACAAATAGGCTCTACAGTAAGAATGACTCCTTTAAGATATGGTTTTCTTACCATTTCGGCCCTTTATGCTCTTCTTCTGTTGTACCGAATCATTTTTCGTTTGGGAGCATATTCCAAGGAGTATAAAGTCGTTGAGGTACAAAGTGTTGCTCACAATGTCGTCGAAGTCGATCTTTTGCCTGTTAAAGAGGAGCTTATACCAAGACTGGGGCAGTTTATCTACTTGAGGCGCTGTTGCTGGTTTGGTGGCAAACCATATACTGTCTCAGGATATGATCACCGATCCAGGATGCTCTCTGTAACGATAAAAATTCAAAGTAAGCAAAAAAGCCTGGCCAGTACTATTGCTCCGGAAGAGCAGGTTTTTCTGGATGGCCCTTACGGGGTTTTTTCCTGGAAAGCGATGAGCAGTAAACGGCCACTGGTAATGATTGCAGGAGGGATAGGGATAACTCCCTTTATACGCATTATCCGTCATTTAAAACTCTATCCCAGAGAAGCCTACCTTTTCTATGGAAATGAAAAGTATGAAGACATCGTGTACAGAGATGAACTTGCGATAAGTGACCATGTAACAGTAGTGAATGTACTCCATAGTGAGCCGGACTTTAGAGGTGAAAAGGGATTTATAACAACTTCCCTCATAAAAAAATATACTAAGCAGGGAATTCATCGCTATGAACACCTTCTATGCGGCCCACCCGTTATGATCAGAACTGTTGAAAAGGGGTTGTTAACAGAAGGAGTAGACAGAGAGCAGATACATCATGAACTTTTCGGCTGGTGAGTGGGAGTAAAACCCGTACTATTTTTATCTTCGTGCTTTTGCTGGCTCACAACCACCCCATCTGTGAACAAGGTTCCCTTTATTCCCAGTTCGTGTTTTTTCGTGCCATTGGTGGTCAAATCCCCATCAGCCCAACCCTAATGAAACTATAGTGACATGATTTAAACAGCATAGGAAGGGAACAAATACCCTTCCTACACTTCCCAGACGAATCGTTCTTACTATATTGGGTGCTTTATTCGCTGCACTTACATGTTATTTGGGCTCATAGGTCCCGCAATCAGGGTGATCTGTAGCCATTACCACATGAATTCCGGAAGCAGTACATTCAAAACTTTTATTGTATTCACAGTCCTCCACCTTGCAGGCGCCAACACCGCCTATCACATCTTCATACCCACCCTTATTTGCGGAGTTATAGAAAGTATCGCAGCACGGTTCTTCATCACCCACTGTAATAGCCAGTGTATGACAGATCCTGTCTTTGTTATAAATACACTGAGTCGCTTCACAATCGATTACCCTGGACATATCCTTAGCCATGGAAATTCCTCCTTTTTTAGGACACAAATGTAGAGCATAAATACTACACTCAACCCTGCAACATTCATGCCTCGTGGCCTGATCTTTACTCTCCATTTCAGTCTCTTTTCATAAAATCATGACCATCCTGGAAACAACACTTTAAACACAATCAATCCAAAAAAGCGTTTTAATTTTGAAACGCTTTTTTTTTAATCTTTTTTCCATCAGAGCGGGTTAGATATATATTAACATAACGATTGATCATTCTGTTAATTGATACATCTAAAGATCGGTTTTTAAAATTGGGGTAATTTTTAGAGTAGGAAAGTAATTTTTCTGGATTAGTATAGAAATATACTAAAGATATTGTGTTTGATGATATCTTTAGATGGTGAGAGAATTAGTTGCCCCTTTTCTCTCACCTATTCTTCTTACCTAAAACTACATGGTAACGACCTTATCATCAACACTCATAGGTAAACGCAGTTCTAAAAAAATGAGCTGCGTTTTTAGTCTATTGAGAAGAATATTACTTCTGTTCAACCAGGTCTTAATCAGTTAAAACGATTCTTTTTTGTCGAATGATACCGTGCATAAATATGGCAATCCTTATGATGGAAAGCAGACGTTATCTTTATGACGTTTTTAATAATCCTCAATTTTTGAAGTGTAAGAAAATTATTTAATAGTGATCTTTGTGAAATCGCTTTAGTAATTGATGTATACATCTCAGAAGAAACTTACGTTAAAAAAATCACCTCCCCATCATTCCCTCCCATGTGAAACAACTACCTTTACGATAGTAGCTGAATAATTAGCCATCGAACAATCCACTTGTGTGCCACAATGTGTCCTTTTCCCCCACTTTCTGAAATGCAGAATATGATCTTCTGTATCCAAAAATGTCATACCTTGCGGGCCAAATAGCGAGACTTGCGACACACGAAAGGAGAAGGAAGATGAGAGGTTAGTTTATGGGCCAGCCCTGACTTCACACCTCTGAGTTTTGTTTATTCTCATTTCCGTGCCTTCCGTGTTTTCAGTGGTTGATACTCTTAGGATTTTTTACCACGGAAGGCACGGAATACACGGAAGAGGAAAGGAAAGGAGGGTCAGTTTATGGGTCTACTTCTGTCTTCTGACCTCTGTCCTCTGTCTTCTGGTACCCACGGAAGAGAAAAGGAAAATGAATGATTTTAGTTTATGGGCCAGCCCTGACTTCACACCTCTAAGTTTTGTTTTTTCTCATTTCCGTGCCTTCCGTGTTTTCAGTGGTTGTTATTCCTGATTAGTTTTTCCCGTTCCGTCTGTATTACCTATTTCGTGGAGAGATTAGTTTATGCTTCAGTGGAATGGCAGGTCTTGCGCGTGGATTACCATGTCTTGCGAACAAATACCTATGTCTTGCGCTGATAATTAGGGATTCTTGCGCTCAGAATGGCAGGTCTTGCGCACAAATTACCATGTCTTGCGTACAAAATCCTATGTCTTGCGCTGATAATTAGGGATTCTTGCGCTCAGAATGGCAGGTCTTGCGCATAAATTACCATGTCTTGCGAATAAAATCCTATGTCTTGCGCTGATAATTAGGGATTCTTGCGCTCAGAATGGCAGGTCTTGCGCACAATTTCCATGTCTTGCGTACAAAATCCTATGTCTTGCGCTGATAGTTAGTGATTCTTGCGATCAGAATGGCAGGTCTTGCGCATGATTTACCATGTCTTGCGTACAAAATCCTATGTCTTGCGCTGATAATTAGGGATTCTTGCGCTCAGAATGGCAGGTCTTGCGCATAAATTACCATGTCTTGCGAATAAAATCCTATGTCTTGCGCTGATAGTTAATGATTCTTGCGATCAGAATGGCAGGTCTTGCGAGGGTTTTTGCATGTCTTGCGGTGATTATTGGAATTCTTGCACCCTGATTAGTTTGTCTTGCGGTATTTTATCCTGTGATACAATTGGAGTTATAAATCTTGTACAGATTAAGGTTCCGTCTATATTCCAAGCGGTTAATAACCAGTGAGAGTTTTAAGCGTCTGCTGACCTTTTTTGTGGGAATGCTTAAGAAGCCGATCTATTTCTTTCTTTAGTTCCCGGTTTCTTTGGTTTGGAATATTTAATACGCATACGCCGGAAGTAATCACTTTTGTATTTGTCCTTTTTTCCCGGTGTATCAAAGTAAACCGCATCAAGCCAGGTATCTATCTTTTGCTGTGCCTCTCTGCATAGCATTATAATTTTGTTACGATACACGATACTTTCATGGCGTCTATGTCTGGATGCATCAGCCCTGTTTAATATGATCTTTAGTTCACTTGCCCAATCCATGATCCTGTTAAGGTAATCTTCATCGATTCTGATTCCACCTATAGTGATTACTGAAACCAGTTCAATAACCATCAACAACAGTTTGGTTAGCGACAGAAGATCCTGTACACTATCCATATTCGTTTTTCCTTCAGAGATCTCCTTAAGGACACTAACGTAGCTACTATCTAGTGACACTATAATTTTGCAGGCTGCAATAAGACGGTCCCGTTCTTTTTTAACCGAGTCTTTACATTTCTGCCACTCTCGCAGTGCGGTGGAAACATTGTCTCTGTTCACCACGACAGTGGAATTAGATCTGAACAGTTTTTTGTGCAGTTCTTTAAATTCGTAAAATAGTGACCAGTTGAAACCGGCTTTTATCCAACACTCCTTATCCTCTTCCATATTTGCCAGATTTTTTCCAAACTCCGAAACAAACACCGTGACCGGCATATGGGGTTTAAGAACATCGTTATTTGGAATCGAATCAACTTTTCTCTGTATAGTTGCGGATAGTTCGCGAAGGTGTATGGGTAGCTCGTTTTCTACTGAAATACTGCCCTGAATTGTATGCTCAGACACATTTGGCCCCGGCTTTAATGAGAATAGTGATGAGGTGTTAAAAGTGAAATGTGCTTTTACCATCAGTCTTCTTACGGTAGCAAAAAGCACCTTTATAAAATATTTCCGGAGAGAGACGATGTAAAGTATTCTATAGTTTGGGTTCTCACAGCAAAAGCCCATTGGAAAGATAAAATCGCACCTGTATATCCCGCTTACGTATCGGTCGTTTTTTTCTTTTAATCAGGCATAGCTATAACTGATGAGAAATGAAAAGAACTGTCGCTGTGTCCATCACTGAAAATACCTCCCATGCTGTAGTTTCTGGCCTATATGGCATATTGGATTTGAACCTGAGCCAATGAAATCTGCTCGTTTCCATCCCTGTGCCCGGAGTGTGTAACTATAGCAGCACCATTAATACCAGAAATGTTCACCAACTTGCTGTGCTTCTTGTGTACTATATGTTACTGACTTTCATAGTAAGGTCAGGTGAACAGACAAGGTAGGGGCCTTTTTACCTCTCCAACTCGCCTCAACATCAAAACGGGACAATATTTTTGATGGAGATACAAATACCCTCAGATCAGTTCTGGATTTTTGTTTCTTTTCATCTTTATGTATATTAGACCGAACACTATGTTTTACAATTTTTCAGTTATCTTTTCATCTTATGCAGAGGAGTTTTCATGAAGGGTAGAATTGCGGTTATAGTATCCGCACTCATCGCTTTTTCGCTATCATCTTGTAATGCCAATGATCAAATTGGTGATCTCACCGAGTTTGAGGATCAGGTCAGTTACATGGTAGGGCGCGATATTGGACAATCATTAAAAGATCTCAACACCGATTTTAATATGGACATTTTAATAGCTGCTGTTAAAGAAGTTCTGGCTGATCAACCATCCCAACTTCCCGATTCAGTTCTCGCGCAGGTAGGTGCCCGTTTCTCCCAGGAGCTTCAGGCTAAGCAGACCGCAGAGCGCAATAAGCAGCTTGAGGAAAACAAAAAGGAAGGTGAGGCCTTTCTTGAAGAGAACAAAGAGAATCCCGATGTGATCACTACCGAAAGTGGTCTTCAGTACAAGATTCTTGAAGAAGGTGATGGCGCAAAACCAACATCCGAAGACAGAGTGAAGGTACATTACCATGGTACTCTTATAGACGGCACTGTGTTTGATAGTTCCAGAGATCGGGGAGAGCCGGCAACATTTCCTGTAACCGGGGTAATAAAGGGCTGGACCGAAGCACTTCAGCTGATGAATACCGGCAGCAAGTTTAAGATCTTCGTTCCTTCTGAACTCGCCTATGGCGAAAGGGGTGCTCGTCCCCCGGTAGGTCCAAACACCACGCTGATATTTGAAATCGAGCTGCTTGAAATAGTGGAATAATGCATTTATAACAGATTTTGAATGTCGTTTCTAAGGCTGCGGTAGTATACCGCGGCCTTTTTTGTACTAAGACCTGGATACAATTTTCAAATAATGGTGCCTCAACCTCCACTACAGTGGCGCAGCTCAATTATTATATTTCATTATATATAATCAAAAGCATCGAATTACTTCTAACTACCGGGTCAACCAGAAATGTATTTCAGAGAAAATGATAGCGATAAAACAGAAAAAAAGCTGCTTTTAGCGGTAAAAAACATGCGAAAGTGGATACTGGTAACGATTCTTTCTGCTATTCCATTTATAGTTACCGAACATCCTACCCTAATTCTCCCACCTGCAACAGGACTGTTTATTTTTTCTTTGTTACAGGTAAAACTCTATTTAGATCACAAGGCCTGCCTCAATATTGTGCAGGGGGGTGAGTTTTTAAAGCTTACTTATGGCACCAGCGCATTCTTGCTGTGCATCATATTCTTTCTTCTTGCAGCGGGTGCGGTTTTTTCCTGGGCCTACTTTTTTCTTTACGTGTTTTAAAACAGCAAGATTACCTGTCATACCTCACATCTAACTAAAAAAGATGGTTACCCTGGTTTTATCTGGTGATTAGTACTCTGCGATCCAAAACTCTTCCATTCAACTCAAATCGCAACAGATAAAAACCGTTGGCCAATCCTGCTCTGTCTATTATAAACACATGGTTTCCTGCACCAATTCGACCATCCGCTAATTGAGAGATTGTTCTTCCTCTCAGGTCATACAGTGTTATTTTCGCCGCGGATACCTCGGATACTGAAAACCTGATGGAATGATCTGATATAGCGAAATGTTCGAGATTAGGCAGAAGCTGACGTTTATCCTTGAAAGCTATAGCACTTGTTTCCTCGCGGAAAACGGCTTCTATATGCATTTCCTCTGTTGGATCTATTACCAGAATTCCTTCCGGATGAGTCTCCCCGTTTACTACCCAGCTACTAAGTTCATACCCCTCCCCCGGTACTGCCTTCAGGGTTATTCTGTTTCCTCCATAGTAGAGCCCTTTCCAGGGGTAGACGCTTTCATCTGCGCCAGGTAAATCTGAGTTCACATGAAGTGAATTGATTTTTATGTGTCCTTTTGAGATATCTGTACTCAGTGTTACTTCACTTGTGCCATGTAGATTAAACATTTCAATTAAATGCTGCGGCAGCACGCTATGTCTGATCTCTGCCGATTGCTTTATAAAATCCACCTCTTGCTGCCATTCAGTGATACTTTTATTATTATGCCAACGCCGCAGATGAGCCGGAATTTCGGGCCTCAACAGTGAAGCGATTGAATCGACAGTAGCAGTAACTCTGGTAAGTTTAAAATAACTGTTCATCAGATCCGCGACTCTATTGATAAAATCGGCTTTGAATGTTTCATTTTGCATAAGATTAATAAACATTTGATTAACAGATCTGGGATTCATGATATATGTAAGCATATTGGTGTCAGGTTCCGCGTGAATAGAACCGAGGCCATGATCAAGATCATAAAGCATCCAGCGCCACCTTCCATCATGCCCTTCAGGCGCATCCGGGTCGTACTCCGTTCTTAATCTCCAGAAATCATTGTTGTTGTGAGGCCAATCCACATTAGCGATAAAAACCTGTACAGCGTATAAATTGAGATAGTTCTCTGTGTCCATCATCGTCTGAACCATCTCATAGTTTTGAGATTCGGCCATGTCTTCTTCTGTAATAAATTTAGTCATAGAGTTGTAATGTGTCGCGCATCCTTCTTTTACATCTGCTTCTAAAGTAAATCTGTTCCTTGCTGTCAGAATATCTACGTTATCCGGATCCACTCCAAACAGTTGTTCCAGGTAATGTTCATCCATTCGCTCTCTAATGTGCTTTATTCCCCAATATTCTCCGTTAATAAAAACTACAGCAGGAGAGAAGCTTTGTTTTTCAAGATTAAGCTGATTGACCATCGTATGCATAGCGGCATCTCTCATATGCGCTCTTTCAAAGTCGTTTCCCGCAGCCCTCAACAGAAGCCTTCTGTATTCATTATTTTCCCGTTCAGGGAAAAAACCATGGTCCATTATCCGTGTCTCATACCTGTTTCTTGCATACACCCTGAGGGTTTTTTGAGGATATCGTCTTGTCCATCCCCCATGAATTCGGTAGCCCACATTTTGAGATAACTTCAGCTGACCATCCTCGTCAAAATATTCTAAATAGCCGGCCCTCTCCCAGACATCTCCCCGCAGGGAATAATTTCCCGAACCATCAATTTCTTCATTATAGCTGATTCCCGGAACATATATACCTGTTGTGTCATCGAAAAAGTTTTCCATCTCTGTAATCACTGATACTACAGGTAGAGAATACTTTTCCTGTGCTTGCGGAAATACAAAATAGGTGCCCGAAACAGATCTGCTTGTAATCCGGCCCTCTTTAAAAGCCGCCGCTCTTACAATAGTTCCCTTTTTTACACTCTCTGGAGTAAAAAAGGGAGGACTTCCTTCGGTGACTTTTGTAGTAGGTATATCGGCTATCACATTTGGCTGATCACTACGGTCGGTGATGAGTATAGGTGTTTGGTAAAGTGAAGATTCTTTTGTGGGTTCGGAGCCATCCAGTGTATAGCGAATCTCTACTTGTGAATCAGCGTGATAAATTTGAAGTTCAAAATCACTGTTATAAAAACCCGGGTTGGTAAAGAACCGTGGTGGGTCAAGTTTTTCCCTGTAAGGCTCAGAGACATTTGGTCTGTTTGGGGTAGGACTATTAAATAAGTGCCACCCTCCCTCTCTGTTTCCATCGGGATACCTTCCTATGGAAATATCGGTTGGTATTTCAGTTGCAGGTAACTCATCGACCCGTTCTTCACCAGGATGTGTAAGAATCACCCATTCACCGGATCTACTGATTCTGAAATTTGAATGCAACTCTGCCCCTGGCTCTACGCGATCTTTTCCCGAAGCCCATACCAGCAAAAAACTTTGTGCTTCTATGGTGGTATCGGGAAAAATCCACATGAACGGATCATCTCTTCTGTCCGAAAGTCCGTATCCCTCTAAATTTATGGGTTCATGAGAAGAATTATAGAGCTCTACCCAATCTTCGTAATCCCCGTCCGCGTCTCTAAACGTCATGGAGTTTGAGGCCATTATTTCATTGAGATGAAGATCCTGAGTGAAACTTACCTGTACTGTGCTTAGAATCGTAAAAAGTGCCAGAACTGTTCTCGTTAGAGCTTGGTGCATAAAGAGGATAATTTTCCCTTTCCATAAGTCCCAAATCAGAGTCATACAATAGTGCAGGACTACTACTTGAAGCGGGTATTTGTCTTGTGATTGATCTTAAAGCAACAATTACTTTGTTTATATATAAATGATTCATAGCTTTCAGACAAGACTTTTTTGACTGAAAGCTATGAACGAAATGATCCCTGCTTGTGATTTGGTAATTTATTGCACTAAATTGATACGATTATTTATAACTCTGTTGTCCAGCTCAATTCTAAGAAGATAGGTGCCACCAGTTACTTTGCTACTGTTTAAATCGAATATATGGCTGCCGGCATCCAGTTTACCCTGATGTAGTTGCTTAACCATTCTTCCCCTTAAATCAAACAGCTTTATTTGGGCTACTGTACTTTGAGAAAGAGAAAAAGACAGAGCATTTTTGTTGAATCTAACTTTTGGTACTTCAGTTACACTTCTCGTATTCCCTATTCTGCTCGGCTCTTCGGGCGCTTCCTGGAAAAACGCCTCTACTTGAATATCTCTTAGTGGCTCTATTTCAATTTCCTGTCCTAAATACTCATGTCCGTTTACAATCCACCTGTACACCTGATATCCTTCCTTTGGAGCACCCTTGAGCCTGATTGGATTTCCTGAGAAATAGCTTCCTCTCCAGGGATACACAGATTCTTCTGTGTTAGGAAGATTACTGTTAATGGTCAAAGAGTTTATTTTTATGTACCCATAGGTAGTGTCGGTATCAAGAGTAACTTCTCTCATCTCTCCCAGACCAAATCGCTCTCTGAGCTGATTTTCTACCACTTCCTGCCGTTGCCGCGAAAACTGGCGTATGTCACGAATATCATCCCGCCAATCCTCCATACCCCTGTATTCAAACCAGCGATTTATGTGCCGCTCTATTTCCGGTTCAATTAAAGCCTGAATACTATCCATTACCCCTAACATGTGATCACTGGTAAAGTAGCTGTTGAGCATATCCGCAACATGATTAATGAACTTAAATCTAAAATCCTGATTTTCCATAAGGTTTATAAAAAGCCCGTTATCCACTACCGATTCATCCAAAATTTGATCCAACATATTGGTATACACATCATTTTGCCACAGACCTAACCCAAAATCAAGATCATAAAGCATCCAGCGCCATCTTCCATCATGACCTGCAGGAGCATTGGGGTCATAGTCTGTACGAAGTCTCCAAAAATCATTATTATTGTGAGGCCAGTCAGTATTAGCTATAAAAACCTGTATGGCATAGTAGTTTAGGTAGTTTTCCACATCCATATACGTTTTCACTTTTTCATAGTTATCTCTAACTCTCATATCATTATTCACTATAAACTGTACCATTTCATCATAATGAGTTGCACACCCATGCTTCACCTCAGCTTCAAGTGTACTGCGTCCCATTGCAGTAAGATGGTCCACATTATCCGGATCTACCCCATGAACCATCTCTAAATAGTGACGGTCAAACCGATCGCGAATATTTTTGATTCCCCAGTATTCACCATTAATAAACACTACTGTAGGCTTAAAACCCTGAGTTTCCATATCCATATTTGCTACCATAACCTGCAGCGCGCCATCTTTGAAATGAGTCCTTTCAAAATCATTACCCGAGTTTCTTAATAGTATCCTTCTGTACTGATCATAGGGGCGATCAGAAAAGAACTGATGTTCAAGAATTCTGTTTCCATACCGGTTTCTCGCATAAACCCGCAACGATTTCTGAGGAAAGCGCCTTGACCACCCTCCATGGATCCTGTATCCAACGCCCTGAGAAAATCTAAGTGAACCATCATCCCCAAATAATTCAAAATTTCCTTCTCTCTCCCATTCATCACCGCGCATGACAAAATTTCCTGTAGCATCCTCACCTTCGATATGATTATATCCCGGAACATATATCCCTTCACTATCACTAAAGAAATTATCGCTCTCAGTTATCACCGATATTACCGGAAGAGAAAACTTCTGATTTCCTTCAGGGAAAACAAAATAGGTCCCCGATGCTATGGGGCTTGGTACATACCCATCCTTAAAGGCCGCGGCCCTTACCACTGTTCCTTTATCTACCCTCTCCGGAGTATGAAACTGTGGACCCATTACCACCCTGGTTGTAGTAATGTTAGCAATTTCATTCTCCTCATAGCTTCGGTTACCAATTGATACAGGACCTTCATACAAGGGAGAATTTTCATTTGGCTCCGATCCATCGAGAGTATATCGGATCTCAACTTCTGAATTTGGATGATTTATGCTCAGGTGAATGTCGCTATTATAAAAGCCCGGGCTTTGAGAAAACTCTGGTGGATCAAGTATTCCATCATGGCTTTCTGTTGTGTTTGTTCTCAGAGGGGTCGGATTTTCAAAAAAGTGCCACCCACCTTCTCTGTTACCATCGGGGTATCTTCCTATAGAAATATCGGTCGGTATCTCAGTTGCGGGTAGTTCATCAACCCGCACTTCATCGGGGTTAGTCAGAATCACCCATTCCCCGGACCTGCTTATTCTAAAGTTTGAATGCAGCTCTCCGCTGGGATCATCACGATCCTTTCCTGATGCCCACACCAACAAAAAACCCTGGGGTTCTATGGTGATAGCTGGAAAAATCCACATAAAAGGATCATCTCTTCTATCCGAAAGTCCGTAGCCTTCTAAACTTATTGCCCGGTTTGAAGAGTTGTAGATCTCTATCCAATCTTCATAATCCCCGTCTTCATCACTACAGGTCATAGAGTTTGAAGCCATAATTTCATTTAAATGCAGCTCCTGGGAATAGGAGTGAAAAACAAGGAAGGATAAAATCATCGAAGCCAAAATTAATCGCTTAATCAGAGTCATACGTCTCCTCAGAAAAGTTCAGGTTTTCTTATTACCAATTATCTCTCAAATTTTTAGTGATTGGTTTACCCTCTTTAGTTTAATCATTAATCAGGCATTCTTTTGATCTCAAAGTCAGCTTTAGCCCTGCTCCAAGCACTAAATTATTGTCTCTTTGGTGATTAGCTTAATTTGGCCTTCAGACAGGAACCTGGAGATCCAGGGGATTTATTAAAGCTGAAAAAGTTGTAGCTTTCACGCTTCTCTTGTGACTAAAACCTGATTTTTCCTCTTGCAGGAATCATTTTTATGAATGTCTAACGCTGCCAAAAATGGTAAGATATGGCAAATGGTATACCCATTTTGGGATATGCGGCTTCTACGGGGTTTAAAAACATCGCGGTTTTGACCTTATAAAGAGCCTTAATCATTTCAGGGAATTGTTGTATCGTTTGGAAGATAATTATAAGTCTGATAATATCCGCTGTCTGCGTAAAGGGAAACGCTCTGGATACCACTCTGACGGGTGATGGAACTCCGGGACCGTATACTTTTGGAACCGGTTTTATAGATTCCTCTTCAATAGAGGTTTCCTTTAAAAATGTTCTTGCCAGTCCCCCCTGGACCTTTCTGCCTGCTCATAATGCCATTCTCTTCTCTCAGCCCATCGACAGTGGTACTTCATTTACCGTCAGGTATTCAAACCGATATGTGGGATTACAGCGGATTCACTCTCTTTTTCCCCGCCGAACTATAAACGTTACGGATACCTCTTTTTCAATACCTGAAAGCACTGTAACGCTTAGTGAATCAGATGTATATGAAGGTATTGAAGTCTCCGGGTTTAAATCGTTTGGTGTTTCCGTTGGCAGTTTTGGTGAAGTGAGCCTTGAACAGGGCCTTGATATTTCTGCTGGTGGTGAAATTCAGCCCGGCACTCAGCTGCGTGCCCATCTCACCGATCAGGGATCATCAATGGAAGGAAGCACCCGGGAGATAAGTGATTTTGATATGATCTATGTTTCCCTTACCAATCCTCTGTTTAACATAACCCTCGGCGATCAATTCGCCAGATGGCCTTTTGAGGGGATTCTTTCTGGAAATAAAAAAATCAAGGGGTTATCTGCATCATACACTCCCTCTTTTGGAACCGTATCAGCATTTGGATCGTTATCTGAAGGAAGGCGTACGGTCCAAACTATCCGGGGAAGAAGTGGCACTCAGGGTCCCTATTACCTTACCGGCCGGGGTGAGCCGGGAATAATTTCGCCGGTGGATGGAACGGTTAGAGTACAGATGAACGGAAAAGTTTTAGAGGAGGGCAGGGATAATCACTTTGTAGTAGATTATGATTTTGGAACTATTACATTCACCCCAAGGGTGCTGATAAGGGATGATGCCATAATAAGAGTAGAATATGAATACAAAACCTATGATTATAGAAGATCTCTCCTGGGGGGAGATGTTGGTTTTTTCAATTCCGACTCCTCATTAGCATTACGCGGTGTGCTCTGGACAGAAAGTGACAATAAGAACCACCCTGTTGACCTCGTTTTGAGTGATGATCACAAAGAACTTCTTAAAGATGCGGGTGATCAAAAAATATATGCCCCTGTCGCCATACCTGTTTCTCCTCTGGAGTTTTCCGAAAGAAGCTCGATGTTTCCCCTTTATAGGAAACAGAAAGACACTCTCACCGGAGAAGATATATTCATTCACGTTCCTCAAAACCCTCCACCACCGGATAGTATCAGAACCTTTTATGAAGTTTATTTTTCTCGTGCAACCGGTGATAATACAGGGTCTTATGAAATTGATACCACCAGAAGGCATCCAAATCAGGACATTTATCGATATGTAGGTTCCGGCAAAGGAGAATACACCCCCTACTCACCTGTTCCTGCCCCCATACGAGAAACTGCCGGTGAGCTTGAAATGGCCTATAGTTCACCCAACTTAAATATTAACATAAACTTAGCCGGAAAAGAGCATAACAGAAATCTTTTCTCTGATATCGATAATGACAACAATCTCTCTTCAGCAGCTAAGGTAAACTTTTCTGCTGGCAATCTCACCAGAGAAAACCCCAGTGTTTCTTTGGATGGAAGCTATTATTTCAGGTCCAGAAACTTCTCTGATGAATTGCTTTCTGCCCACGACAGAAGACAACGGTGGGGAGAGGAATCAACTGAAAACGAAGATATGGTTCAAAACCAGTATTGGGAATCAAACATTGGGTTTTCCCCATTTTCATCCCTGATTTTCAGAATCGGTGCGGGCCAAAGTTTCAGAGATTCTCTCAGGGAAACAGAGAAGATACAATCAAACACTGACCTCTATTTTTTTGAGGAGAGGCTGGGTTTAAATCATACTGCTACTGTTTTCAGACACCATCTGTCTCATACTCATCTGACACATCGCCAAAACAGCCGTATTTCTCTGAGACTTAACACCATGGATTTAAGCCTTATTCACCGGGATGAATGGTTTCTGGATACGCTGTCTGCAGGAAGAGGAAAAGTGACAGGAGGTGCTGAGTTTACCTTTCATCCTCTAAACCTAACACAACGGTTTGAATATTCACAATTTAGAAAAGGTGAGATGTTTCCCGGTGTGGTGGATACCGGTTATTCTGTTGGATGGGATCAATCCTTTAGCCACTCCCCTGTTGATGGCTGGTCTCTTACGGGTGAGAGCAGATGGCACAGAGTAAAACATCATGGCCAAAGCAGCTCCTCTACCCTACTGCTGTATCTTTTAAGCGAAGTCCAACCCCAGCAAAGTGGGTTTTCCTCCAGACAGGAGTTCCGTAGTAACCAGGAGCAGGCCTCATTGTTTATTCAGGTACCGGTGTATGCTGGCAGAGGTTTGGGAACACATGTCTATGACAGTCTAAGAAACGAATATGTGCCACGTAAAGCCGGTGATTATCAGATGAGAGAGATGGAGGTATACGACAGAGTATCTGAACAAAGGATTCGTAAAAGCACATTCAATGCTGACTGGTACTTTTCCCCGCAAAGACCGGTGGATGGTATACTTGGCGATCTATCCTACCAGGGGGTTGTAACTCTTGAGGAGCACGTTGATGCGGCCAATTCTAGTCTGAAATCGAGGTTTCCCGGAATTCTTTCCCTTTCATCTAACCGGAACAACAGATGGGATGATGATGTTCAATACGCTTTTTTGTCTTACAGACAGGATGTTAACTGGAATCCCAATATAGCATACAGAGCAAACCTTTATCTTCTCACCTCACTTCGTCAGCTTAGAAGTTACCGGGAAAAAACGGTAGAGCCAGGACTGTCAGCGCAGAGAAGATTCAATTCCCTCACTCTGGATGCTAACGCTAAATATGTTCGTATCAACCGGGAGGATTCATCGGGCTATTTTCGTTCAAATAATAATTTTGAAATTCACGACGTGAGTCTTGAACTGATTCAAAGGCAAAGACTTGGCCATGATTTTGAGATCTATTTAAGGGAAAATTTGGGCTTTGCCTATAAAAGCCAGAGATATTCATCGGCGCCGAAAATAAGTGACAACCTTTATTTCCAGATCCGACCAGGCATCAGTTGGCGTTCTGGTGGCAGAGGCTTTGCTGAATTTTCTTATACTTTTTCCCGTGTTCCTCAATCCGGAGATCTGGACTACCGAATGGCAGGCGGGTTTTCTTCAGGTACTTCTCATGTTTTCTCTCTTTTTGCCGATGTCCAAACGGGAAACAACTTCTCTGTGGGAGGAAGCTACAGGGGTGAGGTTAATAAACCATATGGCAGTTCAACTTATGGAGATTTTACTCATATTTTCTCGATTCAGGCACGGGCTTTTTTCTGAAAATATGAGAGGTCTGTAACCGAAATAGTGAGGATTTTGATTGCTTTTTTTATCTTAGATATTTATATTGTTTGGGCTTTTTCAAATATGGAATTGGTAATGGGCTAGTAACTCAATGGTAGAGTATCGCCCTTTTAAGGCGAGAGTTGAAGGTTCGAGTCCTTCCTAGCTCATTTTTCTAACCTTACCAAAGCCCCCCAAAAAAAGATCCTTACAGTTCTTGGATAAATTCCTAAAGACATACAATACACAAATTTTTTAATCAGAACTTTTTATAGTAATTTCACATTCTGATAAGTAACTGTATCCCGGATTCTCAACAGGAAATCGTTTTTAATGAAAATCGACAACTTTTCTAATATATGGAACAGTGGAACGCTTCCACAGATAACTGAGTACCTGAGAGAAAAACCTGAAACCGCTTTTTTCAACGGTTTATGCGGCTCTTGTGATGCTATGGTCCTCAGTGACCTTTTTATACAGTCCGAATCTTCAATACTGGTGATGGTAGAAAACAGTAAAAAGGCAGAAACCCTTGCCGAAGAGTGCAAAACGTTTCTCAACACTGATCAAATACTGGTGTTTCCAGGAAGAGATTCTGTTCCCTACAATATGAAATCCCCCTTTGGGCCCACCGTGGAAGCCCGTTACAGAGTACTCTCCAAGCTGCTTAATGGGGAAAAAACCTTAATAATCACTCCATACACCTCGCTTTTGCAAAAAATTATTCCCGGGCGTAACCTGTTCAATAATACTATCCGCCTTGAATCGGGGGTTGATCTATCCATCTCCTCACTTGCAAAGTGGTTAACCGACAGTGGTTTCCACCGAGAAAATCAGGTTACTGATCTGGGTACCTTCTCTATCAGAGGTGGAATAGTTGATATCTATCCTTTTTTGGCTGAAAACCCCTATCGTATTGAATTTTGGGGAGATACTGTAGAGTCCATACGAGAGTTTGATGTGTTTTCACAAAAAAGCCGGGCTCCAAAAAAATATATCGAAATAGTTCCCATGAAGGAATTCTGTTTCTCCGCTGAGCAGATCGACTCTGCAATTGAAGAGATGCTTAGTTTTGCAGAGGTAAAAAATTTAAACTCCGCAGCCGTGCATAAATTAGAACATCAGTGGAAAGTTGTAGGTGATTATGAAGGCATAGAGTGGTTTTTTCACTGGTTTGATGTTAAGTCTTCATCCATACTGGACTATCTCCCCGCAGATGCGGTGATTGTGTGGGATGATATAGTTCCCCTGGAGCGCAGACTTGATGAAGGACGACAAAATTATTACCGGCATCTTGAGCGGTCTCCTGAGCTGTTTAAGAATTTTTTATCCAAACCAGATAATCTCCTCTTTTTCGATGAGGAGATTGAAGAAGAACTTTCATTTTATCATCAGATATTTGTCGACACTCTCGATTTTCCACCAAATAGTAAGGAATTTTCGTTTTCCTTTAGCGAACAGCCCAATCTTCAGCGTGAACTGAATCCAATAGTCGAAAATATTGAGAACTTTTCCAAGCAAGGGTATCGGACCATTGTACTCAGTGCAAATCTGGGACATGCTGAGCGTTTTGTAGAGCTTTTAGGTGAAGAAACCCACACAATCGAAACATATATCGGATTCCTGAGTCACGGATTTATAAGCCATACACAGAAACTGCTCCTGTATAGCGAAAATCAGATATTTAACCGTACTCACAAACCCATCAGAAGCAAAAAACAGAAAAGTGGTATTCCAATCACCAGCTTTGATCAACTTACCCCTCAGGACTTCGTGGTCCATGAAGAGCATGGTATTGGTAAGTTTATTGGAATAGAGCGCATTCAAACTGCCGATACCGCCTCTGATTGTATGGTTATTCTTTATGCTGATCAGGCAAAGGTGTATGTACCAATTGAAGACTTTTACAAGGTCCAGAAGTATTTAGGGAAAGAATCCCTTGCACCATCTCTTTCCAAACTTGGTTCCTCTTCCTGGGAAAAATTAAAAACCCGTACCAAAGAGCATCTGCGCGAAATGGCCAAAGAGCTTATCGAGCTTTATGCCAAACGCCAGTATCTTGAAGGAATACAGTTTGCCCTGGACAATCTGTGGCAAAAGGAGTTTGAAGATTCCTTTATATATGAAGAAACTACAGATCAGCTTAAAGCTATAAAAGAGGTAAAGGAAGATATGGAATCTTCCAGACCAATGGACCGGCTGATTTGCGGTGATGTTGGATTTGGGAAAACTGAAGTGGCTATGAGAGCAGCATTCAAAGCGGTAATGTCAGGCTATCAGGTTGCAATACTTGCCCCCACGACCATTCTCGCAGCACAGCACCTTTCTACCTTTTCCGAACGTATGTCACCTTTTCCGGTCAAGCTGGCTGGTCTCAGTCGTTTTCAGAAAGCAAAAGAGCAAAAAGGCACCCTTCAAAAACTTGAAAATGGTGAAATTGATATTGTTATAGGCACCCACAGAATCCTTTCACAGGACATTAAGTTTAAAAATCTGGGGCTGTTAATTATAGATGAAGAGCAACGTTTTGGGGTAAAGCACAAAGAAAAACTGAAACAATTTCGCTATTCCGTTGATGTTCTTTCCATGACTGCTACTCCAATTCCACGTACTCTGCATATGTCACTTATTGGAGCCAGAGACCTATCGATTATCACTACTCCTCCAAGGAATCGTCTGCCCATCGAAACTACTGTGGCAGAAAACCATGATGAACTAATCAAAAATGCCATTGAGAACGAACTCGAAAGAGGCGGACAAATATACTTTGTTAATAACCGTATTCAAAACATCCCACTTCTTCAGGACAAACTTGAGCAACTTGTACCAAAGGCAAAAATCGTTAGCGCCCATGGGCAGATGCAGGAGCAGGACCTTGAAATCATAATGAAAGAATTTATTGCCGGCCGTTTTGATATCCTTATTTCTACTGTAATAATAGAAAATGGTCTGGATATTCCCAACGTTAACACTATAATCGTTAACCGTGCTGATACCCTTGGTCTCTCACAACTCTACCAGTTAAGAGGACGTGTGGGCCGCTCTTCAGAACAAGCGTATGCTTACTTTTTAACCCCTTCCTTTAAACAGGTTAATGATATCTCATTAAAAAGACTTAGAGCATTGGAACAATATACTGATCTTGGAAGTGGTTTTCAGATAGCTATGCGTGATCTTGAAATACGAGGGGCAGGTAACATATTAGGAACCAAACAGCATGGATTCATTGCTGCAGTGGGATTTGAACTCTATTGCAGACTTCTTAAGGAAGCTGTTGCAGAGTTACAGGGCAATAAGCCAAAGGTTCCGCAGATCGAAACAAAACTGGATATCTCCCTTGAGGCCTATATTCCTAATGAATACATCTCTGATGGTGCAACTCGCATAGCAGTTTACCAGGAGCTTTCTTCCATGAAGTCTTCCAAAGAAGCCTCAGAAATTGAAATGAGCATTTTAGACCGCTTCGGTCCCTTACCAGAACCGGTAAAGTCTCTTGTTACTCTTATGAAAATCAAAACACTTGCTCAAATCTGTGGGTGTAGCAAAGTAGTAATCAAAAAGGATAGCACTTTAATACTAAATATTGATGGTGAAGAGGATGTTGCGAAGAATAGAATCAAAAACTTCTTTGAAGCTTGTTCCTGCAATTTTGAAATAAGTTATGATAAAGAGATTCAATTGAAAACTTCTCTTATTTCCGATCAAACTGATGTTAGAGCTCAGGAGGTGCTCTCTATTCTAGAAAGCACCGTCTCACAAGTCGCGTAGAATCTTACATAAACCATTATTTATCTTTATGTATGTTCTATTATACTATATAATTCCCTCTGTAGGATTCTCTTTCAGAGTTTTAAATTTTTGCTTTCAAAAACTCTGAAATAAAACGACAAACAGAGTCGAATTAAGTTGTTGAATACATATTTTTTACACTTTTTATCTCAAAAAACGTGTAAGAGAAAAGGGTTTTCTATTTAGGGCTTTTTGATTATTAAAAATGGCACATTTGTTTGTTAGAATAAAGCCTGTTTAAAGGATTTTTAAATAATGCTGAATAAAGTCACTCTGGCACGGTTTTCGCTATTCTTTTATGGTTTTTCTCTCTTTGTACTACTTTTTATTCTGGTTGGATGTAATAACGAACCTGATAGTCCTGTAGTAGCGCGGGTAGGTAATTCGGTTCTTACTCTTGATGAGCTTTATGAAAGCATGCCGCCTGAGTACAGTGAGCTTATTACCCGCGAACAAAATGTCGAATATATTCGTCAGTGGATTGATACAGAAATACTATACCAGGAAGCTAAAAGACAAAGAATTCACAGAGAACCCAATATTAGAGAACGTCTTGAACGAATGAAAAAAGATCTTCTTTCAGCGGAAATGATCAGCAGAGGTGTAGGGTATAAAGGTCATTCAGTGATAACAGAAGAGGATGTTAGAAATTATTATTACAAAAACAGACACGAATTTATACGGGAACATGATGTTGTGCAGTATATAGAAATTGTGGTAGACAATCTTACCATCGCAAACCAGATCAGAAGAACTTTAAATCACGAAAACTTTTTGGATGTTGCCTATTCAAGATCGAAATTTCCTGTAAATGATCCAAAAAACGCGCCCTATATACCACTTGAAAGTATACATCCATCAATACGTAATGCGATACATAGTTCTCCGGTCCCTACTATTACATCACCCGTAAGAACAGATAAGGGCTACCATATAGTTAAAGTATTAAACAGATTGGAAAAAGGTGATATCGCAACATTCGATGAAGTTCAACATCAAATTTCCAATTACCTTTCTAACTACACACAACAAAAAGAGGCCAAAAATACTCTTGCTGAGTTGCGTCTAAGAAATGATGTGGAACTAAACTTTGATATCATCCCCGGTTCCCGGAACTACCTAGAGTATGAGGATGTCTCAGAAGAGTATTCTGAATAAATTTTATTGGTTCAGCCGTAACTAAAACGCCTTACTATAAGGAGAATTATTTGTGAAATTCCTTACCGTGACCATTCTTATTATTACTTCTCTCTCCTTTTCTTTATATGCACAAGAAGAGATAACTACTGAAAAAAACCAATCCGTGCAAACTGAAGCTGAAGTAGCTGAAGCTGAAGTAGCTGAAGCTGAAGTAGCTGAAGCCGAAGTAGCTGAAGCCGAAGTAGCTGAAGCTGAAGTAGCTGAAGCTGAAGTAGCTGAAGTAGCTGAAGCTGAAGTAGCTGAAGCCGAAGTAGCTGAAGCCGAAGTAGCTGAAGCCGAAGTAGCTGAAGCCGAAGTAACTGAAGCCGAAGTAACTGAAACTGAAGTAACTGAAACTGAAGTAACTGAAACTGAAGTAACTGAAACTGAAGTAACTGAAACTGAAGTAACTGAAGCTGAAGTAGATGAAACCGAAGTAGATGAAGTAACAGAGGCTGAAACAGCTAATGCCGAAATAACCGAAGATAAAACTGAACCAACTACCAAAACAGATGAACCCACCCGTCTTGATGGTATAGCTGCTGTTGTTGGAGATGAAGCTATTCTTCTTTCTGAACTTGAAAGTTACACGCTTCTTCGCCTTAATAACGAGCAGATAAATCCCATGTCTGTAGACCTTGAGAAGATCCGCCAACAGTTTCTTAATGATCTAATCGATAATAAAGTTCTTCTTGTTCAGGCTAAATCAGACAGCGTTTATGCTGTAAGTGATGAAGAGGTAGAACGAGCTTTAAACAACCACATATCTACTCTTTTAAGACAAAATAATCTTACCATGGAAGGACTTGAGAAAGAGATCAAAAGACAGCAAGGCATTTCTCTTGTCCAATTCAGAAGACAGATGAGATCTGCTATTCACGAACAACTACTCATGCAAAGACTTCAGCAAAGCATCTACTTTGGTACCAATATAACCAGACGTTATGTAGAGAACTTTTATGAAGAATATAAAGATAAGCTACCTACGGTTGGAGAAAGTGTTAATTTATCCAAACTATCCATACGAATGAGCGCATCTCAATCGCGTACGGAGAATGCTTTTAGAAAAATCAATGAGATAAAAAACAGATTAAATGCCGGAGAAGATTTTGCGGAATTAGCTAAAGAATATTCCGAAGGACCGGAAGCTTCTAATGGTGGTGAACTCGGTTTTATAGCCAGGGGAACAATTAATGAAAGAGCGTTTGAAGATAAAGCGTTTTCACTCTCACCAGGTCAGATTAGTGAACCTTTTAAAACCAGACTTGGATTTCATATTATCGAAGTTATTGAAAGAAGGGAAAGAGGGGTAAGAGTTCGCCAGATATTTTTAGATCTAACTCCCGGAGAAGAGGAGATTGAAAGCGTTAAGGCCAAACTTACTTCCATTAAAGAAAACATTACTACAGCTGAAGACTTTAAAGAAGCTGCAGAAAAACATAGTTTTGACAGAGTCTCAAGAAGCAGAGGTGGTGAAATTGGATGGGAAACGATCTCTGATCTTCCTTCCTCAGTACGTAGGGCCGTAAAC
The DNA here is from genome assembly GCA_029688955.1 of Chitinispirillales bacterium ANBcel5. NCBI lineage: Bacteria > Pseudomonadati > Fibrobacterota > Chitinispirillia > Chitinispirillales > Chitinispirillaceae > Cellulosispirillum > Cellulosispirillum alkaliphilum. The sequence goes on from JARUKZ010000005.1 coordinate 105,310, forward strand.
TCTCTTGGGAAGGGTGATATCAGTGAACCTGTACAGGAAAACAACATCATTTCTATCTATAGGGTCAATGACAGAGTCGAAAACAGAAGTCTTACTTTAGATGACGATTATCCTTTCATTTCAGAAAAAGCCAGAGAACTGAAAACTCAGGAAACTCTTCAGGAACTGGTTGAAAAGTGGCGAGAGGAAACTTTTATTGACATTAGAATCTAATTCTTCAGAGTATAGTACTCTTGCATCAATTTATGACAAAGTTATGTGTCATGTACAATATGACTTGTGGGTCAATTTAATAAATAAAATTACCAGAAGATACTGTACAGGCACAGACACTTCTATTTTTGAAATTGGTGGTGGTACCGGTGTACTGGGAAGATCCCTTAAAGAACTTGGGTATAAATATTATGGAAGTGATCTTTCTTTTGCTATGTGCAAAATAGCAAAAGAAAGAAGGGATCTTCCATTTTTTTGTGCAAATGGAACTAATCTGCCTGTAAACAAAAAGTTTGATTTAGTTATTTTTCTCTATGATGGCATCAATTATCTCCACACAACTAACTCATTTTTATCACTCTATAATGAAGTATTCCGTATATTAAAACCTAAAGGGCTTTTTCTTTTTGATGTAACTACAAAATTCAATTCTACCAATAATTTTATAGATTTTTTGGATTACGAAGATTTTGGGAATTTTTCCTATATACGTCACAGTTATTTTGACAAGCATACTTCTTGTCAGTACAATGAATTTACAATTTATAAACAAAAGTCGAAAAACAGTCCTTTATATTACAGGTACAAAGAAAAACATACGCAGAAAGTGTATCCTATTCATTTTTTAGAAAATACAATTCCAAAAAAACTGTTCAACAAAATTGGCATATGGGATGGGTATTCTTTTAATAGGTATTCTTCTTTATCCGAACGGGTTCATTTTTTATTACAAAAGAGTGGTTAATATGATACAGTTTTCTCATGTAACTAAACACTTTGATGATCGTTATCCTGCTCTTAACGATCTTTCTTTTTTTATAGATAAAGGTGAATTCGTATTTTTAACCGGAGCAAGCGGTGCGGGGAAAACCACTCTTCTTAAGCATATCTATATGGAAGAATTGCCTTCAAGTGGACAGGTTCTTGTATGTGGGTATGACTCAAAATCCATCAAATCCAAAAATCTCCCCTACTTACGACGCAAGCTTGGAATAGTTTTCCAGGATTTTAGATTGTTACACGATCGTAATGTTTTTGAAAATGTTGCCTTTGCATTGAGGGTAACCGGCAAATCAGAAAGAGATGTAAAAAGGAAGGTTTTTGAAGTACTATCCAGAACCGGACTCAGTCATAAATGCTCCAATTTTCCCAACCAACTCTCCGGAGGAGAGCAGCAAAGAGTATGTATCGCAAGAGCAATTGTAAATGAGCCTTGGGTGCTTTTAGCTGATGAGCCAACAGGAAATCTAGATTATGCGGTATCCAAAGATATTTTTGAATTACTTCAGATTATCAATTCCTGGGGTACTACAGTGATTATGTCAACCCATGATCTTCAACTCATTAAACCGTATCACTACCGATTAATTGAATTATCTTATGGTAAGCTTACCAAAGGTGCAGACAGTACTTTAAAACCTAAGTTTAAAGGAGCTACTCTATGATCCTTGTGACCGGTGCTGCTGGTTTTATTGGATTTCACGTTACTCAGGAATTATTAAACAGAGGTAAAGAAATTGTCGCTATAGACAGTGTGAATTCTTACTATGAACCTACCCTGAAAGAAAATCGCTTAAAAATTCTAAACGATAATAATAACTTTAATTTCCATAGATTCGATCTCTGTGACTTTGATAAGCTAAAAGCCGTCTTTGATAAATATAAGCCAAAAATTGTTTGTCATTTAGCCGCACAGGCAGGTGTGAGATACTCTCTAAGCCACCCCTTTGCTTACCAAAAGTCTAATAATGAGGCTTTTTTAAATATTATCGAACTCTCAAAAAATTCGAATGTTGAAAATTTTGTTTACGCCTCTTCTTCCTCTGTGTATGGATCAAATACTAATTTACCTTTTTCAGAAAACGACAGAGTTGATAATCCTATCTCTCTATATGCTGCGACCAAACGATCAAATGAACTTGTCGCGCACTGCTATAGTCACCTCTTTAATTTAAACTGTTCAGGACTTAGATTTTTTACAGTCTATGGACCTTGGGGAAGACCAGATATGGCCCTCTTCATTTTTACAAAAGCCATTATTAATAACCAACCTATTGATGTTTATAATAATGGTAAGATGAAAAGAAATTTTACCTATATAGATGACATAGTAGATGGCATACTAAGAGTTTTAGAAACTCCTAAAGAATATGAACTATACAATATTGGTAACAACAGAGCTGAAGATTTACTTCATTTTATTTCTGTTTTAGAACAAAAACTCGGTAAAAAAGCTACCTATAATTTTCTGCCCATGCAGCCCGGGGATGTTAGGGCTACTGTTGCAGATATAGAAAAAATTCGTGCACTCGGTTTTGAACCAAAAACTAATATCGAACAGGGTATAGAAAACTTTGTAAAGTGGTACAGGGAATATTATAGTTAAAAACTTGTATTTTACTATCATTAATTTCCCTATAAATTTTTACTTATGCATTTTAGTATAGTTGATTTATCTTTTTGGTATTAAACTATTTAAGGATAGTAAAACTGTTACTCTTTTGAAGGAGAAAAAGAATGTACAAACCCCGGATTTGTGTAGTTGGACTTGGCTATGTAGGACTTCCGCTTTCCATAGAGCTTTCAAAGTATTTTAATGTTTGCGGTTTTGATATCAAACAGTCTCGTATTGATAATCTCAGGAATTTTATTGATCCTAACAATGAAATTAGCCCCGATGATCTAAAAAAAAGTAAAATTGAATTCTCAGATGATCCTTCAATTATAAAAAGTGCCGAATTTATAATTGTAGCTGTTCCAACCCCAATTGATGATCATAAAAATCCAGATCTTACTCCCCTGTATAAATCTTCTGAAACAGTGGGAGCAAATCTTCAAAGAGGATCAATTGTGGTGTATGAATCTACTGTGTACCCCGGCGTAACAGAGGAAAAATGCGTTCCGATTCTCGAACAATTTTCAAAATTAAAATGGAAAGAAGATTTTTTCGTTGGTTACTCACCAGAAAGGATTAACCCTGGTGATAAAGTAAACACTGTTGCTACTATAAAAAAAGTTATTTCCGGTGACACAGAAGAAACAACAGAAAAAGTAGCTCAGGTGTACGAGAAGGCAATTACTGCAGGTGTCCATAGGGCAACTACCATTAAAGTAGCAGAAGCAGCAAAAGTTATCGAAAATACTCAACGAGATATAAATATCGCTCTTATGAATGAGTTAAGAATAATTTTCGATAAAATGAATATTTCAACAAAAGATGTTCTGGAAGCAGCAGGGACAAAATGGAATTTTCTTAAGTTTGAACCAGGACTCGTCGGTGGACATTGTATAGGAGTGGACCCCTATTATCTTGCATACAAAGCTGAAGAATTAGGTCATCATCCTCAAATTATTATGGCAGGAAGAAGAATTAATGATGCTATGGGTAGATATTTTGCCCGCGAACTTATTAAAACAATGATACACAGAAAACTAAAGGTAATGGAGGGTAAAGTATTAATCCTCGGTATAACTTTTAAAGAAAATGTTCCTGATGTAAGAAATTCAAAAGTTGTAGATATAATACAGGAATTAAATGATTTTGGTGTTCAAACAGATGTTTGGGATCCTGTTGCTATTGCTTCAGAAGTGAAACAAGAGTATGGTGTGGAGTTAATCACTGCTCCTTCACCACATGAGTATGAAGCTGTAGTGCTTGCGGTTAAACATGATAAATTTGTAAATGATGGGATCAATTATAATGATTATTTGGTAGAGAAGGGATATTTTTACGATATAAAGCAGGCTATGTAAATTTTTAATTGAAACTAAACGGCCTTTTTGGAGGCCGTTTTTTTTTATTATTATACGTTTGCTTTTTTGCTTTTTTCCATTGAAGAATTCCCATGAAATACAGCACCATCATTAATAACCAAATCTTTAGTTTTTAAATCACCATACAGAGATGAACCTGATTCCAATTCAATTCTCTCTTCAACCATGAGATTTCCTTTTACTTTGCCACCAATAATGACGCTTTTTGCCTCAATATCAGCTTCAACTACTCCTGTATTTCCAATAAACAGTGCTTCTCCAATTTCAAGTTTTCCTTTAAAAGTACCATCAATTCTAAAACTATGAGGAACTTTTGCAGTACCTTCAAAAACTGCTCCCTCCCCTATCATAGTCAATAATCCTTTATTTCCTTTGTCCATTTACTAGTGGCTCCTTTTTTCCTATAAGATAATCTTCCGGATTAATATGCTTTCCGTCCTTTAACAATTCATAATGCAAGTGCGGTGCTGTTGATAGCCCTGTGTTTCCAACAAGAGCTATTGTCTGTCCCCTGTTTACCCGATCACGGTCTGACACCAAAATCTGAGAACAATGTCCATATTTTGTAACAAATCCAAAATCATGCTTAATGGTAACCATTAAACCAAAATATTTATCATTTTTTACTTCCTTTACAATACCAGGTGCAGTAGATCTAATAGGTGTTCCGGTCGCAGCTGCAAAATCGATTCCTTTATGAACCTTACCTGTATCTGAAAACCTCCTGGTTATCCAACCATCAACAGGCAATATATTAGGTATAGAAGAGCCATTATAATTTACCGAAGTTGTAAAACCTTCTCTTGTAGTAGTTATTGGAGATCGGGTATTTCTTATTCTGCCAGAAACAGGGATTTCCTGATTTGCATTTATTGTAAGTGATTTATCTTCAGATGTTAAATCTAAATCAGCATGACTTGCCAAGCGATGTAAATAAGAGGTTAGATATTCTATAGTAGCTATTTTTTCATTAGATAGTCTCATCTGCTCATTTTCTTCAACAAGCCTTTTGTTTTCTGTTTTTAAAGTACTAACAAGTTGGAGTTTCAATCCTATTTCACCCGTTTTATAGAGAAGTACAATTAGACTTGTTAGAAACAATATAAAAAATACCAACAATGATATAACTATATACCTGTGAAGAGAGAGGGAAAATGTGCGCCCATTTCCATCAGGTATAAACATCAAAGTATAATGCGATTTTTTCTTTTTCATATTTATTTAATTAATAAATCCACTACTCTTACCAGATCATCTTTACTGAAATAATGTAATTCCAGTTTACCCTTGTCTCCATTGACCCCTGGTTTGATTTTTACAGAAGTTCCATACTTATATTGTAATTTTTCTATCAAATCAGCTATATCAGGATCTACAGGCTCAGGATTTAACGACGGTTTTGTTTTGGGCTTATCATCCCTATTATCCTGAGAAATTTTCTCTACATCTCTTACTGACAATTTATCATCAACAATCCTCTTTGCCATTTTCAGTTGCTGATCTTCTTTTTCGATGGAAAGTAGTGCTCTTGCATGCCCCATACTGATTTCAGCTTTTCTAACCATCTGTTGTATTTCATCAGGCAAATTTAAAATTCTTAGAGAATTGGTTATTGCGGCTCTACTTTTACCAATCTGTTTTGATAATTGATCATGGGTATAACTACACTCAAGGATAAGTTTCTGATATGCTATTGCTTTTTCTATCTCATTAAGTTCTTCGCGCTGAATATTCTCTACCAGCGCCAGTTCAAGCATTTCTCTGTCTGTAACTTTATTTTTCAGTATACAGGGAACTTTATCCCTGCCAAGAACTCCAAAAGCTCTAAAACGACGTTCACCAGAAATTATTTCGTAATGATTATCTTTTTTCCTTAATACAATCGGTTGCAATAGACCTTGATTTTCAATACTTGTAGCAAGATTTTTTATCTCTTCTTCATCAAAATCTATTCGAGGCTGATAGGGGTTAGTCTTTATTGATTTTCTTTCAACATATACTATATCACTATCTTTTACATTCTCTTCATCCTGAGTAGGAATTAAGTTTGAAAGACCCCTACCAAGAGCTTTCCTTTTATTCATTTTGCATAATTTCCTTGGCTAAGTTTAAATAATTCTCTGCTCCAGAGGACATGATATCGTACAAAATAATTGGTTTAGCAAAAGAAGGAGCCTCACCAAGTTTTACATTCCTGGTCACAACTACATCGAATACTTTACCGGAAAAAAAGGATTTCACATCTTCTGCAACCTGCCTTGAAAGATTTAACCTTCCATCATACATCGTAAGAAGTGCACCTTCTATAACCAGTAAAGAATTTAAGTTTTTCTGAACCAGATGAATCGTATTAAGAAGTTCAGCTAATCCTTCCAGTGCATAGTATTCACACTGAATTGGAATAAGAACACTGTTTGCTGCTGTTAAAATATTTACTGTTAAAAGTCCAAGTGAGGGGGGAGAATCAATAATTACATAATCATAATCATCTTTAACTTCATGAATTGCTGAGCGTAACTTTTTCTCTCTGGCCATCTCATTCACCAACTCAATTTCTGCCCCTGCAAGATCCGGTGTTGCCGGTGCTACATCAAGGTAATCCATACAAGAAGCTTTTACCCTGATATCCCTTAGGGTCAAAGGACGCTCATCTATTTCGGTACCTGTTATAACATCGTAAATAGAATACTCTATATCATATTTATCGAGCCCAAGACCAGTAGTAGCATTTGATTGAGGATCCATGTCGATAAGGAGAGTTTTCCTTTCAGCAGCACAAAGACATGCTGAAAGATTAATCGATGTAGTAGTCTTTCCGACTCCACCCTTCTGATTACATACTGCTATAATCTTTCCCACAAAATCCCCTTGTTCAATAACTTGTACACAGGTTATCAACAGCGTTTTTAACTATTGTTGATATCTTATATCTCTTTAAAAATCATTACAAATCAATATTTTACATCTCTGTCAGAGAAAAATCCATATGGATACCTATTTTTTTTCACCACTTTTCCACATCAATGTACTAATTCAAGTGAGACGAGGTTTAACCCCATTATTTGATTACCCAAATCATACTCCGCTATTTCTGATATTCTGATTCCATCAGTTTCTTTATTATTGGTGATAAAATCAAGTTCATTAGCAAACTGATCAGTTTTAAAAGTATACATATGCCCATCAGATGCTACGAGAGGTTTTGCCACTCCTGAAAAGTTCTGAAGTGTTTCATACTCCCTGCTTATTACATAATCAAACTTTTTACTTTCTTTTTGAAGCCCACTTACTTCATCTTCATTTATTTCTATATTTTCATATTCAAGTTCATTTTTAACAGCCTTTAAAAAGGAACTCTTTTCAGCATCAGACTCCTGCAACACAAAACTCAGATCAGGTCTGAATATTCTTATTGGAATTGAAGGAAAACCGTTAGATGCTCCAAGATTAAGAACTGTTGCCCCTTTCTTAAAACCGAATAATAACAGAGGCTGTAGCGAATCACAGAAATGACGTAAAAATAAAATCGACTCATCAGATTCAGGAATCAAACCTGCTGTATCATTCCATTTATACAACAAACAAATATATGTTAGTATCTGTTCCCGCTGATCAAGATCTGGTGTTAACCCCAGACGTTCAAGTTCCTTCAATTCGTAACATTCTTTCGCTCGATCCAGAAAAGAGTTCAGCAATGCATTCATAGTACTTTCCTATTGTTTCACGTGAAACGATTTGTTATTTCTATGTCTCGAAATACACATAGCCAGAATAGATATATCCGCAGGTGTAACTCCGGAAATTCTTAACGCCTGACCAAGAGTTTTTGGTTTTATGGTAATCAGTTTTGTTCTCGACTCAGACAACATCCCGGGAACAGATTCATAATCGAAATCTTCAGGTATAATAGCTTCCTCAAGTTGTCGTAATTTTTGCACCTGAAGCAGTTGTTTTTTAACAAACCCTTCGTATTTTACATCAGATTCTACACCTAAGCTAAAACTTCTATTTTCTTTAATTTGTTTTACTATTTCTTCAGATTCAGTATTTATCTCTTCTTTCAGAAGTTCTAAACATTCAATCAGGTGATGTATGGTAAACTCAGGTCTTCTTAAAAACTCATCTGCTCTTACAGTATTTTTAATCTCCATTTTTAATGCATTTTGTATTACTTGTCTGGAGATTCTTATACCTGAAAACATTTTTATAGATTTTTTTTTCTCTTCCCAAACTTTTTTTCTGCTGTCATAAAATTCATCTTCTATGAAACCATATTTTTTAGCAATGGGCATGAGTCTTTCGTCACTATTGTCCTGACGTAACATTAACCTGTACTCAGCCCTTGAGGTAAACATCCGATACGGTTCTTCTGTACCTCTTGTTATAAGGTCATCTATAAGTACTCCTGTATAAGACGTCTCCCTTCCCAAAACTATTTCACCCTGGTTTAGAAGATTTAATGCAGCATTCATCCCTGCTATTAATCCCTGACAAGCAGCTTCTTCATACCCGGATGTGCCATTTATCTGTCCTGCAAAATAAAGGTTTTTTACGTATTTAGATTCAAGAGTTGGTCTCAACTGAAGTGGTTGGAAATAGTCATATTCTATACCATATCCAGGTCTGAGAATTCTCGCTTCTTCAAATCCAGGAATACTACGAACCATCATTTCCTGAATTTCGAATGGTAGAGAGGTTGAGAGTCCATTTAGGTACATCTCATAATTGTCCAAACTCTCTGGTTCTAAAAATAATGAATGCCCATCTCTCTCACCAAATCTCAGTACTTTATCCTCTATAGACGGACAGTATCTTGGTCCAACACTGGTTATTTTTCCTCTATACAGAGGAGATAAATGCTTATTTTCTAAAATAATCTTATGTGTCTGTGAATTAGTCTTTGAAATCCAGCATTTCACCCTATTCTGAATCGTTTCCTGGGTGGAAAATGAAAACGGCCATGGTTCCTGATCACCTGATTGTGGGATTAGTTTAGAAAAATCTACACTTCTACCATCTATTCGAGGTGATGTTCCCGTTTTTAACCGACCAGATCTTATTCCTAACTTCTCAATGCTTTTGGTAAGACCTGTAGAGGCCGGCTCTCCCGTTCTTCCTGCTGAAAAAGATTCCAGTCCAATGTGAGCTCTTCCATTTAAAAAAGTTCCAGTTGCTACAATAACAGCTCTGGTTTGTATAACCTGTGTACTATCCAGTTTAATAGCTTTTACTAACCCACCTTCAGTTATTATCTCTGTAACCATTCCCTGGTATAGTGATATTTTTTTATTTTTATCTATTTCTTTTCTAACATACTTTTTATATAAATTTTTATCTGCCTGCGCTCTAGGTCCCCATACTGCGCTACCCTTAGTTTGATTCAACATCCTGAAGTGAATACCAGCTTTATCTATAACTCTCCCCATTAAACCACCGAGAGCATCAACTTCTCTAACTATATTCCCCTTGGCAATTCCTCCAATTGCAGGATTACAAGACATCTGTCCAATGAGGTCCAGATGAGTGGTAATTAATACTACCTGCAACTCTTTTTGTGCGCATATATTCGCAGCTTCGATTCCTGCGTGTCCCCCACCTATAACAGCAATATCGTAATTCATACATACCTTTGTTTCACGTGAAACATTATTTGCCTATACAAAACCTTCCAAATATACTATTCAGTATCTCTTCTGAAGCAGTATAACCAAAAAACTCTTCCATTTTTTGTAGTATAGAATTCAAATAATAAGCTGCAATCTCTTCGTTATCTATGTTGGTGTGTGTTTCGTTTAGTCCCTGTACAATTTCTTCAAGCAAATTTAATTGTCGGTGACTACATACAATATCAGGTGTTTCAATTTCACTTACAATTTGTTCCACTATTTTATTTATGGTTTCATATACTCTGTCTGTATTTATTCCTTCTTTTATACTAACGGGTATTGTTTTAATCTCTTTATCTTGTAATAGGTGCTTTTTATTATTTGGAGACGAAATATCTATTTTATTTAATATTACAATTTTCTGAAGGTTATTTTCTAAAAATTGTTTCTCTTCATTTTTAAATTCTTCGCATGCAGAGGTAACCCATAAAACTGCATTTGCATCTTCAATTTGTTTTATACTTCTCTCGATCCCAATTTTTTCAATATCATCATTGGTAAGTCTTATTCCAGCACTATCAATTACCTTTATTTTGTTTCCTTTGATTTCTATCTCTTCAGATATACTATCCCGAGTAGTACCAGGTGTTTTATAGACAATTGATCGCTGCTCACCCAATAACATGTTAAACAAAGAACTTTTTCCGGCATTTGGTGGTCCTGCTATTACTATCGTAATCGAGCTGTTAAATGAAAGGAATTTTTTGGCTCTGTTTAATTCCTGGGTAAGTTCCCTTTTTAATCTCTTTAAAACCTTTTCTACAGGATTCTCTTTTATGCTTTTAATGTCATCCTCTTCACCAAATTCTATTTGAGCTTCTATCTCACTCAAAATAGTTATCAGCTTTTCCCTGTATAGTTGAAGCTTTCTACTACTGTTTCCGGTTAACCCTTTTTTGGCAGACTCTTTCTGCTTTGATGTCTGGCTATCTATTAGTGCACCGATAGCTTCTGCTTTTAAAAGATCAAGTTTCCCATTCAAAAAAGCTCTTCGGGTAAATTCTCCTTTGGCAGCAGGCTTTGCCCCGTTTTGGTATAACTCTTCTATAATCTCCTTAACCACAGATGGTGAACCATGACATATTATTTCAACCATTTCTTCACCAGTATAGGATTTACCCGTTTTATATTTTACTGCGGTAACTTCATCTATTATTGCTAAACTACTGTTTATTATTTCATACAGTTGTATTTGCCTTTCAGGAGTTTTTCTTAACTTCTCTTTATTAGCTACTATTTTTTCTGTAATAGCATAGGAATGTGGACCTGTTATTCTAAGTACAGCAAGAGCCGCTTTACCCTGAGGTGTAGCCAAAGCTACAATTGTAGATTCTTTATTCACCATAATACGAAAAAAAACCGCCATAGATTTTTATCTATGACGGTTATACATTAGTTGTTAAATACTCTATTTTTTCTTTTGAAGCACTTTTTTACTTTTATTAACATTTCCAACCGCTACAGCCGGTGAGAGAGTTTTCTTTCTTCCTACCAGGTACTGTTGTAATAATCCAAACCCACTGGACATGGTCCAGTAAAGTACCAACCCTGCAGGAAAATTATTAAACAAAACGAGCATAAATACAGGCATAAAGTAGATCATTGCTTTTTGATTTGGATCTTTTATGGTCATTTTGTTTTGAAAATAAGTAAGCACTGCCATTAAAATTGGTAATAACGCTACTGCACCACCATAAAGAGGTACCGAAAATGGCAGAGAAAAAAGTACTTCAGGTTGAGACAGATCATTTATCCATGGAACTAAAAATGTATCAGCACCTCTAAGTTCAACTGCTTTTCTTAAAACTACAAACAGAGCGATAAATATTGGCATCTGAAGAAACATGGGTAAACAGCCAGGATTTAGCGGATTTATTCCCTCTGCTTTATATAATGCCATAAGTTCCTGATTCATCTTTTGAGGGTTGTTTTTATATTTCTGTCTCAGCGCATTTATTTTTGGCTGTACATCCCTCATCCTATTCATAGATTTGGTACTACTGTGTGTAAGGGGATAAGTAATCAATCTTGAAAGCAATGTTAACAGAATAATTGCAATCCCAAAATCTTTTACAATTCCCTGTAGAAAAAGTAATACTCTAAGAACAAATTCTGCTACTGGTGGAAACCATACATCTGCCCAAAGAATATGCCGTGCAAAATTTAGCACTGGAAATAAAACCTTTTCAAAGCTAAGGTCATAACTTCTTAATATTGAATAACTGTTAGGTCCGGCAAATATAGAATTGCTTACTCTGTTTCCATCAGCAAAATACTCCATAGTTATAGAGTAGTTAATTTCTTCTATTTTTTGGTCGTTACCAGGAATAATTCTTTCCTGTTCCACGGCTTCTATTTTAAGATCCATATCCCTTAGTTCATCTGTTATAAGATTAACAAAGAAATATTTAGAAGTCATACCAAGCCATTTATAATTTCCGGTAGTTTCTTCAACACCTTCTTCATTCATTTGAAGATGTTCTACTCTATTGCCATTATAGTAATGGATTCTTCTTCTTTCTACCGGTGAACCTATACCTCCCTGTGGACTCTCAGATTCCCCTACTCCACCGATCCAGCCTATAACAACTTTTTTTCCATCTAAATTTTCACCCTCAACGTCGTATCCTATTTTATAGGTGTCGTTTTCAAAAGTGAAAATTTTCCTAATCTCCTCACCATCTTCGGAGGTTGTTTTAAGGGTAAGGGTATAAGGTGAATCTTCCACCTTTATATCTCTTTGTTCCTCATCCACAATTTCAAACATTCTTTCATCAAAACTCTCGGTATTGATAGTTAACTGCGCTCCGCCTTCACTGCCTTCAGGGATTATATCAAATTCCTGTCCTTCTTCTAAGCCGTTAACGTTATACCCCTTCATCTGAAGAGAAATTACACGAGCACCTTTAGTACTGATTTGAGCCCTGATTCTATCGGTTTCAATCCAAATAGTGTCCTTTTCAATTTCTTCCTCAACAGCCGCCGCTCTATCTTCTTCAGAAGCTTCAGTTTCATCCTCCGACGATGCAACCTGTAATTCTCCTTGCTGAGGAGTATCTGCTATATCACCGATTTCATCTTCTTCCTGAATTTCCTGTTGAACACTTTCAATTTGTTCAGGATATGGCCTACCCAAAATGTTTTCATAATAAAACCTGTTCCAGGCAGGACTGGTGAAAAACATTAGTGTAGCCATTATTAGCACAAATGCAAGCATTGTATTTTTGTTCACTTTCGTGCACCTTTCATTTTTGGTTTATGCACTGGATCGTATCCACCCTTAAATAGTGGATTACATTTTATCACTCTATGTATTATTTTAGGTATCGCCCTGTATAAAGGAAGATTAGCTATAGCTTCCTGAGCATATCGTGAACATGTAGGTTCAAATCTGCATGTTCCTTTTCCCATCAAAAAGACTATTTTAAAGTTTTGAATGAGATAGTAAGTCGTATTTGCTAATATTTTTTTACTCTTTGGTGCCATTCTTTGTAACAATCTGTAAGTAATTTGCTATACTTATCCTCAATTCCAGGTCGGGGTTGAATGAGGATATCAAAAAAGGGAGGTGTATCTATCTTATTTGTACGAAACAATTCTCTAAATATTCTCTTGATTTTGTTTCGTTTAACGGCTATTCCGATTCTCCTTGATACCAGTACTGCAAATCGGTCATAACTTAGATTGTTTTCGCTATATATAATGACAAAAGAAGGGCATTTCCATCGCTGACCTTTTTTGATCAGCATGGATATGTCACTTCTTTTTTTTATTTTTTCTTTTGGGCCGAAAGAGAGCTTTTTCAGAATTAAGGCATCTTCCTAAAAGGGTACCCCTTATTACATTGAATCTGAAACTGAAAGTCTTTTTCTTCCCTTTGCTCTTCTGCTCTTAATAACTTTTCTACCGTTAGCAGTTGCCATCCTTGCTCTGAAACCGTGCTTGTTTCTTCTTTTTCTGTTCGATGGCTGAAATGTTCTTTTCATGGTACTCTCCTTAAATTAAGAAAACACTAAAAATGATTTATCAGGCCATCGACTGTCAAACCTTTTATTTAATATTAGCCATTGTGCTCTGTTTCTTTTTTTCACAGGAACTATATTTAGGTTATTCTTCGGCTTTATTTTCTGATTTTTTCCACTTTTTTCACTCAAGGCATACCTGAAAAGGATTTTATATGCATACCCAATTATGGAATTCAATCCTTTCTCAAGTCTCAAGATCGATTGATGCTCATAGATTCGAAACATGGTTTAGACCACTTTCTCTTCTTGAATCTGATGATCCTGAAGTAATTTCTGTTGCTGCTCCAAATCAGTTTATTGCAGATTTTTTGGATCAGCACTATAAACCTATCTTAGTAACTACAGCAAAACAGTTAAACTTCCGATTAAAGGATATTGTTTTCACAGTAGGAGAAGGTTCTAATACCCCTGCCGATGTAGAGCCTGAAATTAAAGAGGAACCTAAAAAAGTTGCTGAACCTAAAAGCAGCACTAAAACAACTTCATATTCTTATCCTCAATTAAATAAACGCTACTCTCTTGAAACGTTTGTAGTAGGACCCAACAACGAATTTGCAAGAAGTGCTGCACTGGCTGTAGCAGAAGCTCCTGGGAAAACAAAATTTAATCCTCTTTTAATTTATGGTGGGGTTGGACTTGGAAAAACTCATCTTCTGCAGTCTATAGGAAACTACCTTGTGAGTAATTCTCCCAACACTACTGTAACCTATATTTCCTCTGAAGAGTTCTATTTGAACTTTATAGATGCCATCAAAAACAACAGCACAAAAACATTTACCTCAAAATTTCGTTCCAGTGATGTTCTCCTTATGGATGATATTCAGTTTTTTGCCGGTAAGGAGAGCACACAGGAAGAATTCTTTTATATCTTTAATACCCTCTACCAGAATGGTAAACAAATAGTTCTTACCTCTGATCTTCCTCCAAGTTCTCTGAGAGGACTTCAGGACAGGTTAATATCACGCTTTCAGTGGGGTTTAGCCGTTGATATTCAACCTCCTGATCTGGAAACACGAGTAGCTATATTGAAAAAAAGAGCTGAAGAGGATAATTTAGATATAACTCAGGATATTTTGTATTTCATTGCAGAACACGTTTCTTCAAACATACGAGAGCTTGAAGGGGTAGTTATTCGGCTTCTGGCATTTGCAAGTATAACCAGGAGTGATATCACTCTTGAACTGGTTAAAACTGTTCTTAAGGATTCTCTAAAAAAAGAGAAAAGAAGAGTAACAATAAATGATATAATAGAAGCAGTTGGAAATTATTATAAAGTTCCTGTTAATAATATAAGAGAAAAAAACAGAAGAAAAGAGGTGGCTTTTTCACGACAGGTTGCCATGTACATTTCTAAATCGATCACTAATAACTCTTTAAAAACTATCGGACTAAATTTTGGTGGTAGAGACCATAGTACCGTTATTCATGCTGTAAGTCAGATTGAAAACCTTATTAAAACTGATGAAACAGTCTCAAGGGATGTTTCTTACATAATTAATACGCTCAATGAATAAACATCTTATCCTCTTAATAAAATGTGGATAAGTATTGATAAGCAGTTGTTGAACAAGTTATCAAAAGATACAGTTTAGTTTAGTCTTATTTTATTAACATATTATTTTATAGATAATTCAATAACTTAGATAGTTATGATCAGTTATCCACAGCTCTATATACTATTACTTATTATTATTTTATTAATTAATAATAGAAATATCTTTATGTATGAATTAAATTGTAAAACAGTACTTAATTTAAACACTTCAGGATGGTGAGCAATATGTCTGTACTTATTCAGAAAAAAGATCTTCTGGATCTTATGCAAAAAGCTTTTCCTTTAATTCCAACTAAAAGCTCTCTGCAAATTCTTTCAAATTTTAAAATTAGCTATATTGATTCAAAACTTGAAATATCAGCTACAGATCTTGATCATTCAATGAAAGTATTTGCTCCCGCAGAAGGAGAAGCTCCTTTTGATATAACCGTTAATGCACGAAAAATATTTGAAATTGTTCGGGAGCTTCCTGATGGAATAGTAAGTATGGAAATAGATGAAACTGTACTTATACTTGAAAGTGAAAGAGGATTTTCCTGTAAAATAGCAGGTGCAGATTCTCAGGACTTCCCAGGATTTCCGGAAAATGATTCAGATAACAGTTTTCACATTAAAAGCTCATCGATTTGTGAAATAATTTCCAAAAGTTCTTTTGCTGTAGCTAAAGATGAATCGAGAGCAGCACTGTGTGGTATATTGTGGGAAATCTTCTCAGACAAAACTGGTATGGTTTCAACTGATGGTCATCGTCTTGGAAGTTCTTTTCTAAACGTTAATTTGCCGGTTGAAGATGGAATTAGTGGAATACTATCACCAAGAAGCGTAAGCAGCCTGTCTCGAATCTTAAATGCTAAATCTGAAGATATGATTGATGTTATTCTGGGTGATAAGTATGTGACATTTCAATCTCCTGATTTTATAATGTGTTCTAAATTAATTGAAGGTACATATCCTGACTACACCAAGGTTATACCAAAAAACAATCCTAAAGAAGCCGTAGTGGACAGAGTGATGCTGCTTAATGCAGTAAAAAGGGTTTCGGTACTTTCAAATCAAAAAACTCACCTCGTAAAATTTACCTTCAAAAACGGTATGGTGGAAATAGTGGTTCTCAACCGCGAAATTGGTGGAGAAGCTCGTGATTCAATTCCAATCGAATATGAAGGGGATGATCATGTGGTAGGATTCAACGGCCAATATTTCACCGAAATTCTCGATATAATAGAAACACCAAAAATCAGAATAGAGATGAATACACAAATTAGTGCCTGTCTTCTCTTTCCTGTTTATGAAAAAGAGGAAGAACAGAAAAAAAGTGATGATCTTTTTCTTATCATGCCATTGAGAATTATGGAAGAAGTGCTTGCTACCTAAAAAAGTATAAAAAGTAATGGTACGCGGGGCCGGTTGAGACACTACGTTCTTGATCGGCTTTTTTTATACCTAAAAAAATAAAAAGATGTTAACATCTATATTGATAAGTTATGTTGAAATGTGGATAACTTATTAATCTGCTCACTTATAAACATTATACCTGTTGAAATGTGGATAAGTTGTGAAAAATGTAGGTGTAAAAAGTGTATATCTTTTGATTTTCCTTGTAATTAACATGTTATCCACATGTTATGCAACTTCTGTTAAAAACTTCACCTATTATCCCAGTTCACCTACTGTTTTTTATGATCCCTCAAAGATATCTCTCCAAAAAGGAATACCAACAATCCTTGAAATTGAATATATCTCTGAAAATGAGTGGAATTTAAGAGGTGCATTATCTAAATCCTTTGAAAATAAAGGCTACTCAGTAGGGTATGAATATTTAAAAGATGTTGGTACACACAGAATTATATCAGGATTCAATCACAAAGAAAACAACTTTTTAATAGGTTCTGCTTTTAGTATTTATTATGACTTAAATGGTAATACTTCCCTTGCTTTAGATTTAGCGCTGGCAACTATTTTAAATGAATATTCTATTTCTCTTATTTATAAAAATGTTTATGTGTATGAGCCATTTTTAGAAACCAATCCCTCACTTTTTCTTCGTTTCACTGGTCCAATCAACTTTTTAAACCAAAGTCTGTTTATTGAAAGTGGCCCGTTTCTTAAAAATGTGGATAACTTCTCAAACCCAGGGCTGTATTTGTGCTTGTCTTACTTATCCATGAATTTTCCACTATCAGTTTCTTCGGGTTTTTATCTAGTAAGAAACAGCAGATCAGAATATTCCACAGAATTTAGTATCACAGCATCTTTTTATTTAGATTACAGAAATTTGGTGACTGGTATACGGACAGGGTATGTGGTTTCAGAAAAAGACAGATATGTAGGATCATTTTATGTTAATCCTACTAAAAATAAGGATAGAAAAGCACCTTTAATCGATATAGAAGTAAGAAGAGATTCTGTAGCCGGTTTCTATTTTGGTTTGTCTGCAAGTGATAAGGGAGGCAGTGGTGTTAAAAATTGGGTATTAGCTATCTCTGAAAGACCCTCTGTTAGGGCTCAGGCAGTTAGAATGTTTTCTGGTGGCTCAATTCCTCCTTCAGTAGTTTATTGGGATGGGAAAGACTCGACAGGGACATTTAGAGCAAATGAGACTCTGTATGCCAGATTTGTAGTAACAGATAATTCTAATAACATAGCAGCTACAGAGTGGTTGAAGGTTAGGTGACATTGTTATTTCTACTGAAACTCTCCTCTATCACCACTTTCTTTAATCGAATAAAAAATGGTGCAGGTACGATATGACTATAGCAGGTCTGTGGAAGTATGGATAGATGTAATACTATTTTGTGAAAAAAGAAAAAAGAAGCTTGTAGCTACTAAAAACTAATGATATATAGAAATAATTAGAATGAGCGTACTAAACAATACTCTTACTTAAGAATAACTTTTGAAGCAACAGGGTAATGATCCGAGGGATATTTTCCCTTATAACTGATCCTGTTAATAACAGACTCTATAATAGTGCTGTTTTTTGATGTGAAAATATAATCAAGTTTAGGGCCAAATTTGTTTCCCCAGAACATATGAAAAGTAGTACCTGAGGCTTTTTTATGAACAGATCTAAATGAATCATTTAGAGGGTAAGGATTAATCATATTTCTTTCTTTGTTTCCAAACCTTACATTTTCACCCTTCATATATCTGATTATGGGGTTATTCTCTCCCACATTAAAATCACCCATTACGATTACAGGGATTTTATTTTTTGAATGAATTTCTATATGTTTGCTTAGTAGCTCCATGCTTTTCCACCTGGACTGAGAAGAACGGTGGTCTAAATGAACATTATAGACGAGAAAGTTTTTTTTTGTCTCTTTTTCGATAAATTGTACCCACGAACAGATTCTTGGCATCTTGGCTCCCCAATCTTTTGACCCGGGAACACTTGGAGTAGTTGAGAACCAAAAAGTACCGGATTTTGCTATTTTGAATCGATCTGTTCTGTAGAGGATCGAAGAGTGTTCGCCTGAGTCTTTCCCATCATCTCTCCCCAAGCCTGAAGAACCATATTTATGCATCTCTTTTCTGATTTCTTCAAGCTGAAAATTCAGAGCTTCCTGAAGTCCAATTATATCCCAATGATTGTCTTTAAGAATGTTCATCACAAGCTCTCTTCTATGAGACCAGCTATTTTTTCCATCCTTAGCTGTTCCATATCTGATATTGAAGCTCATTACATTAAGATCAATTCCTTGAATAGCAGGTTTGGGATTGTTGTTAAATTTAGAATATATGGTATTAATCATAGGTTTTTATTATCTGTGCGGTAGAGATTACGGTGACTATGGTTACATTTCATGGACCGGATAATTAGTTTTAAGGCTTGAAAAATTGCAGGTAAAAATGTAAAATTGAGTTTTTTTATTACGAGGATTAAAGGATAACTTTGGCCTGAAAGTTTCAGGTACATTTTAAGTTATCGAATTTATAAAAAAAGGATGTTTAAGAGAAATTATTTTTTGAACAGGGTGTTAGGTTCGATTTTCCTAAAGGAATGCATTATATTTAATTAAGCTTATTTTTTCCCTTTTACTCATTTTCAGGTACATTTATCAGCGATTTAGTTACACTGTTTAACTAAAACTTTTGAGGGGATTGCATGGTAGAAAAAATATCGGGAAGTATCAAAAACTCTAAAGAAAAAAAGTCGATTCATGATTGGGATATCAGGTTTAAGGGAATGACTGCAGAAGATATCCGTAGTGCCTTTTTAAACAATCTTGAGTACAGCATTGCCAAAGATCGCTATTCTGTGAATACCTATGATGAGTTTTTGAGCTTATGTTACTCAGTCAGAGAGCGGATTATAGAACGGTGGATAAAGAGTCGTCAAAAGTATCATGGAGATAATGTGAAGAGGGTTTATTACCTTTCCATGGAATTTTTAATGGGACGACTTCTTGGTGATAATATTATGAATCTTCAGCTCACGGAATCCTGTGAAAAAGCCATGAAGGATTTAGATCTGAATATTGAAGAACTACTTGATCAGGAACATGACGCTGGATTAGGTAATGGTGGTCTTGGAAGACTTGCTGCCTGTTACCTCGATTCCATGGCTACTCTTAGGCTTCCCTCAGTCGGTTATGGAATACGTTATGATTTTGGAATTTTTAATCAGAAAATTCAGGATGGCTATCAACACGAAACTCCAGAGCAGTGGTTACAGCTTAGAAATCCCTGGGAGATTGAGCGTCCAGAGTATAAAGTGACTATAAAGTATTACGGAAAGGTTATGTATTACCGGGAACCAAATGGTCATCTTCAGGTTAATTGGATAGATACCGAGGATGTCATTGCTCTTCCCTACGATATGCCGATACCGGGGTATGGAGTAAATAACGTAAATACATTACGACTGTGGTCAGCCCGGAGTGCAGAGGAATTTAATCTTCAATTTTTC
Source organism: Chitinispirillales bacterium ANBcel5 (assembly GCA_029688955.1). NCBI lineage: Bacteria > Pseudomonadati > Fibrobacterota > Chitinispirillia > Chitinispirillales > Chitinispirillaceae > Cellulosispirillum > Cellulosispirillum alkaliphilum. The sequence goes on from JARUKZ010000005.1 coordinate 125,455, forward strand.
AATAACGGAGATTACATTGGGGCATGTCAGGATAAACTCAACAGCGAAAATATCTCTAAAGTTCTTTATCCAAATGATAATAATATCTCTGGACGGGAACTTCGGTTAAAACAACAGTACTTTTTCTCCTCTGCTTCACTGCAGGACATAATAAGAAGATTTCTTCAATCTAATAGTGATTTCACCAAATTTCCCGAAAAAGTATCTATTCAACTGAATGATACTCATCCAGCTATTTCTATTGTTGAACTTATGCGACTTCTTCTTGATGAACACAAGCTTGGCTGGGATGAAGCCTGGGATATTGTTACACGTACCTTTGCTTATACCAATCATACACTCATGCCAGAAGCGCTTGAAAAGTGGTCGGTGGGACTGATGAAGCACTTACTGCCGCGTCTAATGGAAATTATTTACGAGATAAACCATCGCTTTTTACGTCAGGTTTCGTATAAATTTCCCGGGGATACGGATCGTATGGCAAGAATGTCTATCATCGAAGAGGGCGCTGAGCAACAGGTTAGAATGGCCTATCTTGGCATAGTAGGAAGTCACTCAGTTAATGGAGTATCTGCCTTACATACCAAACTTCTTACAAGCGGACTGGTTAAGGATTTTCATGAACTATGGCCTGCAAAGTTTAATAATAAAACAAACGGGATTACACAGCGACGCTGGTTATATAAATCTAATCCTTCTCTTCGTGATCTTATTTCAAAGCGAATCGGTGATGGTTGGGTAACTGATCTTAAACAATTACGAAAGCTTGAATCGTATGCTGATGATCCTGAGTTTCATGAAGCATGGAGAAAAGCAAAACAAAACAGTAAAGACAGATTTGTAGAGAAGCTGCGTAAATGGGAAGGACTCAGAATTGATCCCAATATGATGTTTGATGTGCAGGTAAAAAGAATACATGAATATAAGCGTCAGCTGTTAAATATTCTTCACTGTATTCATCTGTATCAACAGATTAAAGATGGCAAAACAGAAAGCTTTGTTCCAAGAACTGTTATGTTTGCAGGAAAAGCAGCTCCGGGATATTATATGGCGAAACTGATAATAAAATTTATAAATGATGTAGCGTCAGTGATAAACCATGATCCCGAAGCAAGAGGACTTCTTGAGGTACATTTCCTTCCTAACTACAGAGTATCACTTGCTGAATACGTGATTCCTGCCGCCGATTTATCAGAACAGATCTCAACCGCGGGAACCGAAGCAAGTGGAACTGGTAATATGAAATTTGCCCTCAACGGTGCATTAACCATCGGGACTATGGATGGTGCAAATGTTGAGATGTGTGAAGAGATGGGTGAAGAGAATATGTTCATATTTGGTCTTCGTACAAATGAAGTAGAAAAACTTAAAACCGAAGGCTACAACCCTTGGGATTATCATAATAACAGCCCTGATCTCCAAAGAGTTATGGGACTGATTTCAAGTGGATTTTTCTCTCCTGAAGATCCTCACCTATTTGCTCCAATCTATGAAAGTATTCTTCACCATGGTGATAAATACATGATAATGGCAGATTTTGATGCCTATGTGAAGTGTCAGGAAGAAGTAGCAAGAGTATACAGAGATGATCAGAAAACATGGACCAGAAAATCTATCCTTAATGTAGCAAGTATGGGTAAATTTTCATCGGACCGTTCAATTAGTGATTATGCTAACGATATATGGCATGTCGAACCTGTAGATGTAAAACTTGATGGTAGAAAATAAATAGTTTAATAATTTGATAAAAGGGGCAGGTTTTATTAGCCCCTTTTTTTATGGTGTTGAAATAAAAAAGCTCCTAATCGAAAGATTAGGAGCTTATATCCTGAACTAAACTGATTGAACAATACGGATTTTAAAAATAATACCACATGGACTGATACTCATCAATATTTTCCCCATCACTTTTTAGTCTTTCAAGGTACTCATAGATAGAAGTATCAGTATAGAGGTAGTCATCGGCAAGAGCAAGTTTTGATTCCCAGGGATAAAACCTGTAAACTCTTTTTCCATCAGGTAAAATCATAATAGGTTCATGATCCTGCACTGCTCTGAGATGACTTTTACCAAGTTTAGGTACATTAAAAACTGGTTCATCTGTGCGTTGTAGTCCGGGTAATAGCCGAGCTTCCTCTTTTCTTTCTTGCTCAATTCTTGATATAGGCACTCTGTAATCTATTGTTTCCTCTTTGCCTTTAGTGTTAAAAGAGTAGTATGGGTCTATTCCGCTTACCTTAATTATTTTTCTCAAAAAGCATGATTCGAATCTACGACTGTTATGATACGTGAAAACCTGCTGGTTATAGATATTCATACCAGCTTCTTTAATAAGTCTCACAGCATCAAGAACTTCATCAGTAATCTCCATAGCATGTTCAACATGAGTCATAATTGAGACTTCTCTTTTCCCCCACTGATGATACTTTTTAAGTATGGAAATAAGATTTGGGGTGATTCGCATTGGGAGAGTAACTATAGTTCTGGTACCTATTCTGATTCTTTCCACATGTTTTATTTCAGAAACTTTATATAAAATTTCATCGAGTCTTTCATCCTCAAGAGTAAGGGGATCCCCTCCGGTAACCAGAACTTCGGTTATGGATTTAGTTTTACTGATCCATTCTATGGCATTATCAACGTTTTCTTTTGAAACAGAGGCGCTGTCTATATTGGTTATTTCCCAGTTTCTCTGACAGTATACACAAATCTGAGGGCATGAATCGTAGGGTTTGAGTATAACGATCTGAGGATATCTTCTGGTTACGCATGGAACAGGGCTGGTTGATTTTTCGCCCATAAAATCGTGGTCAATGCCTTTTTCTTTATTTTCTTTTACTTTTCGACAGTAGGTTTTTGTAGGAATAACCTGGGCTCGTATAGCATCATCATATTTTTTGAGCTCACCATCAAGAAACAAAGAGAGATAGTAGGGTGTTATCTGTACAGAAATGTCGCAGAGCTGAGCTTCCTGCATTCCAACCTTTTCATCTTCAGTAAGAGTGACCAATTTTTCCAGAATTTCTTTGTCTCTTATGATATTGGAGAGATGCCACTTATAGTCATTCCAATCATTTTCAGTAGCACCAAAAAAGGAAAGGATTTTTGTTTTGGTGGAAGATATAGATTTTTTCACCTCTTTATCGGTACCGCATCTGAATTTTTTAAAAGCACTGGTCATACTGTCGGAGTAACGATCAAGATGATGGGAGCGGTTTAAAGCATCTTTCTTTTTAAGAACTGTAGCACTTACATTTGCTCTGGTAAGTATTTCAGTCTTTCCATTGATGCCTCTAAACAGGAAGATGAATTCGCAAATAAAACCTTTATGGCACTCTTTAAGTGCATCTGAATCTTGTTGGGCGAGTTTGAAAAGTAATTCGAGTGCTGAAGAGGATGTGAGTTGTTCGTTTTCGGTGCGAATGATGTTTTTGAATATTCTGATACAATCTTTTGCGTTATTACGCTCAATTATGTGGTAAAGCGTTCTGTATCTTGGGGAAAAAATATGAAAGTAGTGATGTTCGACTTCATCAAGATACTTTAAGACCATGTCTCTTGCATTGTTGATATCTTTGGCCTTACAAAGGTGTTCATGAATTTTTTTATCACTGGCCCATAGTGTTTCAAGAAGCTGTTCTTTTGAAGAATCCATCAGTGATGAAGTTGAGATCATGGAATACACTCCAAAGTAAAATGTTGCAAAGGAAAATTTAGGCTCAAACAGCTTGTTGATATATAAAATATGTAATAATGGATAGGTTCATAAATTATAGCTGAAATCAGCAGTCGAATGATCTTACGCAGATGGTAAAAAAATGCTGAAGAACCAATCCATTAATATACTATAATGAGTAGTAGGAAAACAATAATCGGGGGAGGTGACTTTATTTGAATAAGAGGATAATCATTACATGTTCAAAAAATCGATCAGATCATTAGCTTGGTGGCATCCACCAAGATCAGCAATATCCCATGTTGAAAATCCTTTTGCGAGTAAGGGACTAATAACTTCTTCAACTATATCGGGAACTGATGCAAGCAGTAAATTACTACCCTCTGTGGCATAGGTTTCAAGATTCTTAAGCTGTGCAGGAATTAGAACAGATTGCCCCTTTTGGACCTTAAGTTTTCCAGAGGGGTAAAAGAGCTGAGCACTGTTTTGCAAAACAGTTATAATACGAAAAGATTTTTTGGGTTGTAGTTTTATGGTAGTGTTTTTCTCAAAAAAATATTGTTCGAGAGCAAAATACCTGCATGCACATCTAAAACTGTGTTTAACACCATTTTGATGGTAGGTAACGGGGGGAATTTTAAAATTGTTATTGCATGAGGTATCTATTACTTCCAGTGCTTCCTCAAGATGCAGTTTTCTTGAAGTACCATCCAGACCCTTTCGACCCCAGTCATATAATCGAAGGGTAATGTCAGAAGTCTCCTGAACTTCATAAATAAGAGTTTCACCAAGAATAGCATGAACCGTTCCTGCAGGTATAAATAATACATCACCGGAACTTACAGGTATAAAATTCAACAGCTTATCGAGTGTTTTTGAAATAACAGCATCTTTAATTTCTTTTTTGGTGACATTTCTGTTGAATCCTGCGATAATTTCGGCATTTTTTTTAGCATTTACGATATACCAACACTCTGTTTTACCAAATTCCCCCCACCCTTTCTGTTTTACCTGGTGGTCATCAGGGTGAACCTGAACAGATAAGTCTTGATGAGCATCGAGAAATTTGATTAAAAGAGGAAATGAGCGACTTAAAATATTAGCTCCGGCAAGAGAGGTAGGAAACTTTAAGTGCAGATCGTGTAAACTGGTTCCTTTAACGTAACCTTTAGTAATTATGGATTGATCGTTTCCATGTCCGCAAATTTCCCAGGATTCGCCAATAGGGACAGTGGGATCGAATTGTTTATTAAGGTACTTTTGAAGCATACTACCTCCCCAGACCTTCTCTTTGAAAATTGGTTCAAAAAGAAGCGGTTCGGTTAGTATGTCTGTCATGATGGTATTTTGTCCAAAATCTTTTCGGAAAACTGTTCAAATGTTTTAAAAAGGAACCCTTCAAAGATAATGTCGAATTTTAAAGTCTCAAACAGGAAATTGATGTATTCACTGTTGGAGATTATATAGATACCGCCGCCCATTTTTTTAACTTTATTGAGATTATAAACCAGGGCACCTATTCCACCACTACAGATAAAAGAAACCTCTTCCAGATTAAAAACAATCTGACTGAAACCATCGTCGATTACAGCAGAAATTTCCTTATCCAAAACACGAGCATTTTCCCAGTCAATTCGACCAACTGGTTTTATGACTTTGAAGTCTGCGATAGAAGTAATTGAAAGTTCCACGTTTAAAAGTCCCCCGGAAAGAGTAGTTAATATTTAGTTAATCTCCTCGAAATCTACTTCTATTACATCTTTATGTCGTGGGTCGAACTGTTTTTTCAATTCAGACCTGCAAAAGATGTGCCGAATAGTATGTTTTTTGAAGAACATTTTGAGTATCTTTTGTGCAAACAATAGAAAAATAACAGATTTAATAACTTTAGATGTATTCACAAATTTTGAACCATATGGGTAAAAAGCTTATTTTATATGTTATAGACCATATTCTTGCATTTGTTTTAATAGTATCATTAATGTGGTAAAAAAATCAATCTTTATACAGTATGATCTCTCCTAAAGGAGCAAGTATGAGCGTGGACATTTCAGGTCTTAACGAACGAATTAAAGAAGAGAGCAGTTTTGTTTCAGAAATGAAATCAGAAATGGGAAAAGTAATAGTGGGTCAATCAAAGATGGTGGACCGGTTATTAATTGGGCTTTTGACCAAAGGACACATCCTTCTTGAAGGCGTTCCCGGGCTTGCAAAAACGCTTTCAATTTCAACTCTGGCTAAAATAGTAGATACTGATTTCAAAAGAATACAGTTTACCCCGGATCTTTTGCCTGCAGATATTTTAGGAACAATGGTTTATAATCAAAAAACCGGGGAATTTGTACCAAAAAAAGGACCGCTTTTTTCTAATATTATCCTCGCAGATGAAATTAACCGTGCTCCAGCTAAAGTACAAAGTGCTCTACTTGAAGCTATGCAGGAGCGCCAGGTAACGATAGGAGATGAAACCTATGCTCTTAAAGAACCTTTTTTGGTACTTGCAACCCAAAATCCAATAGAACAGGAGGGAACCTATCCCCTTCCGGAAGCTCAGGTTGACCGTTTTATGCTCAAACTGAGAATAGTATATCCCACCAAAGAGGAAGAAAAAGAAATTTTATCACGTATGTCTACAGGGCCGGTTCCTGAAGCGCAGAAAATTGTGACCGTTGATAAACTGTTGGCTTCACGTGAGCTTGTTAACGAAATTTATATGGATCCAAGGGTTGAGGAGTATATAGTTAATATTGTCTACGCATCAAGAGAACCTGCCCAGTGTCAGCTTGATGATCTTAAAGAACTTATTGCTTATGGTGCCTCTCCAAGAGCGACGCTTTTTCTCTGCAGAGCGGCACGGGCACATGCATTCATACGGGGACGTGGGTATGTAACTCCGGAAGATGTCAAATCGATTGGTATGGATGTGTTGCGTCACAGGGTGTTGGTTACCTATGAAGCTGAAGCAGAAAATATTACTTCCGAGCAGATAGTGCAAAAGATATTCGACAGTGTGGAAGTGCCCTGATGAAAAAGGAGCTTCTACTGTTATTTTCTGTACTGCTTTTCAATGTTACAGTTGCTTCTAATTTATCATCTGAAATTGGAAAAAGACTTATTTATGATGAAAAAAAGGGAATTCTTTATGTTGATGAAGGTGAATATAACAAAATACAGGCTCAAAGGGTTGAAAACAGAAAAGCAGCTTCTTCACCCAAAGTAAAATTACAAAATCAGGAACTTTTAATTGGTAGAGGTAAAGATCCACCTGAAGTATACTTTGAGTCAGGAATGAGGTTTTTTCAAAGTGGAGATTATACTATGGCTTTAAAAGCCTTTTCTCATGCTGAGTCGGTAGAAGAAAAACCAAGGTATATTTTATGGGTTGGTAAAACTCACAGGCAACTTGGAAATCATGAGAAAATGCTCGAAAAAATGGATACAATTTTAGCATCTTATCCAGATAGTGACGTAGCTGATGACGCGCTGTTTGAAATAGCATTTTTCTATCAATCTGCTAACAACTATGAGAGGGCAATAAAAACATATAATCGGCTTGCAGAGCAATATCCTTTTGGAAAGTCATATCTTGGAAATCATGACTTTCTGCAGATTGCAAGGGAACAAACCAGATATATGCGATCTGAACTTCTGGAAATGTTGAGACTTTTTGGTTTTAATGGAGAAGACCTTATAAGATCCCTGCGTCTTTATCAGCAAAAATACGGACTCATTCAAAATGGCAAGGCCGATCAGGAAACGGTAAATCACATCAAAAAAAACTATAAAAACATGTTACTACAAAAACAAAGGGAACAAGCACTGAAGATGCAGGTTTTAGAGTACCAAAATTACTTGATAGCCTCAGGTATAGTAGCAGTTTTTTTGATTGTGATCAATATAACGTTGAAAGTAAAAACAAAAGAGAAAAAATTACATCTTGCGCTTCTTAAGCAAAATATATCTGATATCAAGAGCAGGTCCAAATGATACCAAAAGAGATAATTCAAAAAGTTCGTCATATTGAAATAAAAACTAAAAGCATTGTAAATTCAATCCTCTCCGGAGAATACCACAGTGCTTTTAAAGGAAGAGGGATGGAATTCTCCGAGGTAAGAGCATATGCTGAAGGAGATGATATAAGAAATATCGATTGGAATGTTACTGCTCGAATTGGTGAACCATATGTAAAAAAGCATATTGAAGAACGAGAACTAACGGTAATGCTTGTGGTTGATGCATCAGCTTCGGGAAATTTTGGATCTGTTAACAAACTCAAAGGAGAGATGGCAGTAGAATTGTGTGCCCTTATTGCTTTTTCGGCCATTAAAAATAATGACCGAGTAGGTCTTGTAATTTTCTCCAGTGGTGTTGAGCGCTTCATACCACCAAAAAAAGGAAGAAATCATGTATTACGAGTCATTAGAGAACTTCTTTACTTTGAGCCGGAAAAAAAAGGAACTGATATAGCACAGGCACTATCATTTTTAAACAGGGTTCAAACAAAATCTTCTGTTGTTTTCCTCGTTTCAGATTTTATCGCCCCTCCGTTTGAAAAACCCTTGAGGGTTATTTCACGACATCATGATGTCATTGCAGTAACAGTCAGAGATCCCCGGGAAGAACAATTGCCTGCGCTGGGATTTGTAGAACTTGAAGATTCCGAAACCGGTGAAATCACACTTATAGATACAAATGATTCGAATTTAAGAAATCATTTTCAAAAAGAAAAACAACATAAAAAACAGCAGCTTAGTTCTCTTTTCAGGTCGATGGGGGTAGATGAGATCAGTGTATCAACAGAAACGGATTTCATAGAACCTCTTGTTTCGTTTTTTAAAAAAAGGGAACGCAAGCATTGAATATCTTTTAAAAGAGCTGGTGCAGGTGGTTGAAGTCTGTGTTCACATACATTGATGGTAAACAGGCAAACTATTTAGAGCCTGGGAAAACCCCAAACCTATGGCATTTATAAAACTACCCTTAAGAGTCCAAATTCCCTATCTGAGGAATAGAAAAAATTGATGGCAATCTGAGGTTCATGTTCAAATACCAGGGAGTAGTTATTCTTCGATAATGAGATAAACATATTTTATTGCATCCAGTTTAGGAAATATAAAAGTAGTGTAGACATAACTAAAAAGAAAAGATTATTGATTAGGATAAGATTTGTTCTTTTTCTCGCTAATTTTGTTTTTTTACGCTTCTGCTTAAAGGAAACATCTGGACTGAACATTGATAAACCCGATCAGGATCTGAGTCATTTTCGGAAATAACAAGAAGTTTTTTTCTGAGTATAGCGATCTCTTTACAGGCCTGTTCAAAACCACTTTTAGATAGTGGCATATATACTTCGGAAATATCCCGCTCTTCCTTATTGAACAGGTTTATTGAATCTTTCCCAAGGTTGATTTTAGACTCCATATATGTTTTCCATAAACTTGTTTTTACCGTGGGATCTTTCATAATAATAGAATCACATGGTTTGATATATCCAGATTTATCAGCTCTTACTAAGCCTATCTTTTTAAGGACATCCAGAGCCTCCCTGACTTCAGTTTCATCAAGCTGAGGAGTGATTATTTCGGATAAAGACTTACAATCATCTTTAAAGGGAAAAATAAGGAGAAGCTCTCTGACAGCAGAAATGTACCACTTAGTAAGATATGCCAGATGTTCTTTATGAATAAGCGCAGGTTGTATGTATTGAAGGGATTTTAATTTATTAAAAAAAATACTTTTTTCTTCATGACTTCCACTCTGATTATATGCTACAAGGAGCTCGAAGTACTCTTGCTCTTCTACGTTAAGCTTTAGTAATTTATTAAGCTTACCAACATAAATACTGGTGAGATTAATTCTACCTTTAACGATATTAGGAAACCAACCAGCGGAGGAGGCTCCGGTTTTTTTTGCAATGAATCTATAAGAAAAATGTCTATTAACTGATTTGTAGTACTTATAAATATCATCAAGAAATTTTCTGTAATCCAGATAGTTATAGATATCAGGTTTTATGACTTCATCATTCATAAAAGCTCTGTTCTCATTCCTTTTAAAAATTCAATAGAAAGTTTTACCTTTTCCAAAATAAATGAACAACTCCCGCATGGCAAATAAATAATAGGATTATAAATGATTGTAACTAAATGCTTCAACACAATTTATATTTATAAGATTGTTAGAATATTTAATTACTCCAAATTTTTTTAGGTGAGATGTATGGGATACAGTAGAACAATATTTTTCACTGTTTTTTGCCTAATACCATTATTGATACAATGTAATCTTCCCACTGATGCTGGTGGTGAGACCATAAACGAAAGAACAGTAGTGGTGTATCTGAATGAAGGTCGTAATTTAGCTCCTGATACGGATATCACTATTGGTAGTACCTTAAATGATTCCGTTATTTATACCGGCTTAACAAACAAAAAAGGAGAATTTGTTGTACCGAAACTCAATAGTGGTCTTTACGCCGTTTTCTTTGAAAAACAGAAGAATGGAAAAGATACACTTGTTGCGTTTCAGAATTCAGTCTTTATATCACCTGATAAGCATAGTCTTGAAAATGACACACTTAGAAACCCTGGTGTTATTGGCGGAGTTATTCAATTTCCGGAATACGATAACACTCCGGAAAACCTTAGAAGAATAACTGTACATATATTAGGGACTATCAGGAATTCAAATGTTGGAGCGGATGGAAGCTTTCTGCTGACAAATGTTGCCCCAGGCTCTCAATATAACATAAAAATTAATCCTAACAGAGCGGGATATACTACCCAGTTTTTAAATGATATTGTTCTTCCTTTGGATAAAAATGAACGAATACTGGATACTATTTATTTAAAACTTGATAGCATTGCACCAGTTGAGATAAAGGGTTTGAGTTACGATTCCTTAAACGGAGTGGTACAAATCTCCTGGAACCCTGCTTTAGAACGAATTTCGTATTATGAAATATTTCGATATAGCATTAATAAAAGCACTGATCAATTAGAACACGTAAAAAGTTATTCACGTGATACTGTATTCTCCGATACTTTGTTCTCCTTAACGGAAAACGAGATAAAAATGGATCTTGATGATACTTCAGTGGTTAAGCTTGAATACAGAGTAGAAGCTGTAAACGAAAGAGGTGAAAGGAGTATATTTTATTTTAATAAGGAAGATACAATTTCAGTACGCTCGCCATGGCCTTATCGTAGCACTTTTACCTCATCTTTGATTGATTCTGCAACGGGTCAATCTATATCACGTCCTACAGTTAACAGAACAGCAGGTTTTACTTACACTATTGAAAACGAAAAACATCCCTTTAAAAAGGTACGCCTTTTGTCTGCTATGGATACTGTTGCCATTGATTTTGATAGTGCAGTTACTGTATTCTCCGATACTTTGTACTTAAACCGGTCAAGACCAGGAGAAGAATATATAATCGTTGAGGTTTATGATTCTTTGGGAAATAGAAGAATATTTTGTGGTCATACTACGAGTATAACTACAAGTGACTTAAATTATTTCATAGCCGATTTTGTTTCTGAACCAAAAAATTTGATTATTGGAGAACCAATTGGTGCCAGTGGCGAAATTGGGTACGAAACATTGATGCTTCATGATCATGACACCTTAAGCGTAACGTTATATTTGGATGATAAACAAATTGGGTATAAGGATATATCGTTGAATGCAGTTTCTCCCGCCAGGAGAATTCCCTTCACCTTTGATCCTTCTGAAACAGAAAGTGCCATTATCTCATCACCAGGTACATATGAGCTTAAATTAATTGTTAAAAACTCCCTTTCAGTATTCGAAACTGATACCAGTGATAATGTTCAAGTAATAGAGATAGAAGTTACTGATCTGGATCTTAAAATATCAAGGGTTGTCTGTGATCCACAATTTCCTTTTGATGGTGACAGGATAAGGTGTGGAGCATGGATAAGAAATGATGGCACAAGTGACTTTGAAAACAACTTTCATTCAAAAGTAAAATTTGAGATAAACAGAAATGAGATTCCATCAGGGTATTTTTACAATGAATTAAAATCCGGAGACTCTGTACTGGTATGGTCAAGTGACTTTGGTGGTGAAGCAATGATTTGGAGAGCTAAAAACAGCCCTTTTACTATTTCTGCATCCCTTATACTTAATGATGATGTTCCAAATCGTGACACTGCCACTACCAGTAAATCTTTGAAAGTAGATGTGAGTGATTTCAATCTTAAACTGGAGAATTTCGATGCAAACCTTAGCTCAGATATGACTGCTATGCACTATTCGGCTTTAGTGAGAAGTGAAGGTTTATTTAGTAAAGATCACCCTAATTTTGCTGTAGATTCATTCCCACTTTCTTTTTATATAGAGGATGAGTTAGACACCATGATCTTAATTTCGCTGGATGAGCTACTGCAGGAGCAAAGGTTGGAAATAAGTGTTTCTAAGGAAATATGCATATGTGACTTTGATCTAAACACAATAAATTTCAGGGCTGTATTGAATCCAGACACTGCTTTAAAAGAAATAACGTATGATGATAATAGCAAAAATGCAGTATTGCTAAGGCGTGCGTTTGATATAAACGGAAATTTTGATAGGTTGGACCAAGAGGGAAACATCGACGGGTGGATTGATACAGTGGTAAATGGGGTTGCGTCATTAAGACATAATCGTAACGGATTGCGAACCGCTTATTCCCGAACAGTTAGTATTGTATCTTATGGCGGAGGACATGCGGTTTGGAAACATCCTATAGACATCACACCAACTAAAACCTATAAAGTCAGTGGTTGGGTGTTGCGGGATAATATCGATCAGGATAGCTCAGAATGGCCTCCCGTATCTATTGGCTTTTACGGAACCGGTCATATACTAGCTATACCTGAAACCGGTTCTCATGACTGGACCTATTTTTGTGGATTGATAACTCCCGATGGATTAGTTGGAAGATACTATATTTCATGTAATCTAGGTTTTGATCGGATTGGCAGCAATGAAAACAATGCATCGGGAAGGGTTTCCTTTGATGATATCAGAGTGGAATATTATGAATAAAAGCCTGTATGCAAATAATTGGTATAGCAAGGACTATAGTACTCTAGTATAACTATTTCGCTTCTTTTGGCCGCACTTACCTAACAAAGTGATTCTCTGAAAACCGTCTGCGTTACCATAAGATATAATTTTATTATCTACTGACTTTATCCACAATTGCTATTGTAAATATATTGTTTCTTTTTTAGGTAGTGTGCCTGACAGCACTATAAAAGAGACGTTAACACCTTAATATTGCAATAAAAGGATGGATTTGGGGTGCTAAAACGAAACAGGGAGAAGAGAGAGTTATTTACCCTGGCCGGAAATGTTTTATTCTGTATTATTTCCTTTGATACGTTGCACAGTCAGGACATCCCGAAGATGGGACGGTGACATTTATTGCTGATGCAGAGCACTCAAGATTGCTGTTGAACTTGCAATCATGCATATGGCAAGCTCCCACAGAACCCAAAATTCCCTGTACACCACCTTTTGAAATGTTAGCTTCCGGAGCCATGAAGGTGTCGCAACATGGTTTTTCACTGCCAACGGTGATAGCATAGGTTATGCATTTACCATTATCATTATACACACATTCCTGCGCGTCACAGTTACTAATTGCCGGCATTTCCATTTTTTCCATAGTACCTCCTTGATTATTCTCTTCTCCCCTTGCAGTAATCAAAGCAAGTCTAATGCCAAATCAGATATAAAGAGGCAAGTCTATGAAACATAAGAACTCCCACCAGCCGTAGAACAGTTGTGAGGGAAAGAAAACTTCAGAAGCAAGGGTTGCTAAGTAACAATTGCATTTTTTGATGCTTGTTTGCTGTTTAAAGCGTACTTATATTATACCCATCCAAGCAATCAGAAAGTGGTATCTTTGAATTGAAAGTAACACTGTAGCAGGGTATGTGATTAGAGTGATTAAACAAGAAAAAATATCGTTTATAGAAGAATTTGGTGAGCTTCTTCCCGGGACTATTTGTGAAATGGATACAGAGATGAAGATCCTTTGCGCAAATAAAAATGGGTTGAATTTATTTGGGGTAACAGAAAAGGAGCTAAAAGAAGGGGTTTATGGCTATGAATTCGTTCATCCCGGTGATGCCCAACGCTGTCGTGAAGAATTCAAAAGAACGCTGAAAGAAGAATTTGAAAATCCCAGAGAATATAGAATGTTGTCCAGAAGTGGTGAAATAATCCGCTGTCTTATAAGCTCCTTACCGGTCTACAAGGACCGAAAAATAATAAAAATACGCTCCGTTATACTGAATGTAACCGAACTGCACAGAGCACAGAAATGCTTTGAGGACATATTCTCTAAATCTCCCCTGGGTATGGCGCTTTTTGATAACTTCGGTACTGTATTAGAGACAAACAGTGCTCTAAAACAGATGCTTGAAGATAAAAAGCAGATAAAAAGAATAGAGGATTTGCTGGAAATCACTGCTTCGGAGATGAATAGTCTAAACGGTGACCGCTCAATTCAAAAAGAGACCACTTTAGTTAGCAGCAATAAAAGAAGTAAACGGTATCTTGAGTGGCATGTAACCTCTCTTGGATCCAAAGAGGAAGGTGGGACGCTCTTTGTTGCGCAGGTTCAGGATGTAACAGCGAAAAAGGAAGCAGAGCTTAGAAATCTCAATAAGGTGAGTCGAAAAGTAGAAAGAGCCGATCTGATTATTCAGGAACTTTCAACCAAGGTAAATATCAGATACAAGGATAAATATCTTACCGAAAGTCGTGACTCTGAGATGAGTTCGATACTTGAAAAAACGCACCTCATTGCTCAATCCTATGGAACGGTTCTGATAACCGGAGAGAGTGGCACCGGAAAAGAGTTTATAGCAAGACAAATTCATGATTTAAGCCCCAGAAGAAATAATCCCTTTATTGCTATAAATTGCAGTGCTCTTCCGGAAGAACTTTTAATTTCAGAGTTATTTGGGTACAAAAGCGGGGCTTTCACCGATGCAAAAAAAAATAAACTAGGGAAATTTGAACTCGCCAATGGAGGAACAATTTTTCTTGATGAAATTGGCGATATGCCTCTGATGATGCAAACCAAGATACTTCGGGTTATTCAGGAGCGGGTAATTGAACCTTTAGGTGGTACAGAATCGATTCAGATAGATGTTAGAATCATAACAGCTACTAACTCAGATCTAAAGGAAAAAATCAAGAGCGAGGAATTCAGAAAAGATCTTTATTATAGAATTAATGTAATTCCGATACATCTTCCGCCTCTAAGAGATAGAAAGTGTGATATTCCTCTACTGTGCAATCACTTTATTAACCGGTTTAATTCAATTTATAAAAAAGAAGTAAAAGGGATAACTCCCGAATGCATGGGAAAACTCTACAAGTACAACTACCCAGGTAATTTAAGGGAACTGGAAAATATTTTAGAGCATGCATTTGTGTTCTGCAAATCCTCTCTTATTGAAACTATCGAACTCCCTGAAGAAGCGAAGACAGAAAAAAAATACCTTTCCTCAAAAACCAATCTAAAGGATCAGCAAACAGGTATTATAGAAAGTATGCTTATCCATCATGAAGGAAATGTTACCCAAACAGCGCAAGCACTGGGAATCCATAAAAGCACCCTGTATCGAAAGATTAAATCAGGGAAAATAAAACGGTAACAATTACAGGCATTTGGTTTTTACTCTGTTTGAATGATCCTCTCCCCCTATTGGTCGCACTATGCAACTTTGTTACGGTGCAAATAGCGACTCGCTGCGATTGCCTTCTATTCACAATCCTTCAAATGGGCCTGTAAAAGCAAAGTGAGCGCATTGGCATACTTATTGTTATAGTGTGGCAGATCGTGGCTGTGTTTTAAAAATACAAAGTTGTTATCTTATGAATTACGCACACATATGCTCATTAAAGCTGCTGGGCTTAATGGGTAGGGTGTAAGCGCGCAGAACGCACAGTGCGTCTGCGCGCGTTATTAGCCATAATCCCAGCTTTCTTCATTGCCAATCTTTGGTACATGGTCGACCCCGTCTTTAACACTGGAAAGGGTTTTAGAGATGTTTGCGGAGATATCCTGAGTGACAGATGCTTGCTCAGACATTGAAGTAGCGATACTTGTAACAATCTCTTCTGCCTCTTTAATCATACCAGTAATAGTTTCTACATCACTAACAGCAGTACCTACGGCAGTTTGAACATTTTGTATTTTTGATTTTATATCATCCGATGAAGTAGCAGCTTTTTTGGCCAGCACCTTTACTTCATTGGCCACAAAGCGCTCTATAGGGCTAAACAGGCAAAAAAACAGAGCGGAAATAAACTAAAAATGAAAGGTGTTTTAGTAGTACCAATACAGTAGGGTTTAAGATCAGGAGTAAACAGATGGGGAAAATAAAATTCAGGGACCTAAAGAACAATAACAGTTAAAAGTTTAATACCTTGTGCTCCTGCTTACAAGATTCGAGAAAAAAGGTATCAACCATTCCAAAACTTCTAAGATCGGTTTTACCTCTGTATTTGAGATTGAATTTATCTTTAATTAATTCATAAGTTTCTTTTGATACCTGAATTTTCCCAGGTACACCGTATGTTTCCAGTCTTGAGGCAAGGTTTACTGTATCGCCCCATAAATCGAAAGTAAATTTTGATTGACCGATTACTCCCCCCACAACCGGTCCGCTGTGGATGCCTATTCTTAATTTAAGCTCAAGTTTTTGACTTTTGTTAATAGATTCTACACTATGGAGCATTCGTAGCGCCATAGTAGCTACACAGTGTGCATGATCATTTCTTTTCTCCGGCAATCCAGAAACAACAAGGTAAGCATCACCGATAGTTTTTATTTTTTCAAGCTTTAGCTCCTCGGTAAGATAGTCAAATGAAGAGACAATTATATCAAGTATTTCTACGAGTGCATGCGGTTCCATATTTTTTGCCATTGTACTAAAACCAACGATATCGCAGAACAAGATAGTAGATTCTTTATATCTATCCGCAATAAGAACTTCACCATTTTTCAGACGGGAAGCTATCTTTTCGGGAAGAATATTTTTAAGAAGGAGTTCAGATTTGGAATGCTCATTTCTATAGAGTTCTTCAGTATTTTTCAGTTTTACAAACATATTGCTGACGATTCCGGTAAGCAGAGAAGCTAAAAGAATGGTGAAAATACCAATTAGTCCTGCAGGATAGAAATTGAGGTCAATATGAGAATTGGTTTCAACTAATAGTCCTATGATAACATTTATGACTATTGCTAAAGCAAATCCTCTTTTAATTCCGTATTTCCAGGAAAAGTAGCTACTGAGGAAGTAGGCAAATAGTAGTATTTGAGGGCCCAATAACTTTATACCGGTGTAGGTAATCAGGGTAAAAATAGAAAAGGCAGAAACAATTGCTACATAGTCTAATTTTTCCAGATGCTCTGCACGTTGAGGTATTTCTTTATCAAATATGATAGGACGCATTAAAATCTCTGTATAACGTATGTGTGTTTTATAAGGGTATTTTTCAGCGCAGACGGTAATTAGGGCTGTTTCCGCATATGTTTTTTTATCTCTTTTTCAAGTTCTTCAATAATGTTTTCTTCAGCAACTTTTTTAACAGGATTTCCTTTTAAAAATATTAGTCCTTCACCTTTACCACCTGCAACACCAATATCTGCATCTCTTGCTTCACCAGGACCATTGACCACACATCCCATAACAGCTATTTTCAAGGGAGCATTTAATTTAAGTACAAGATCTTCAACTCTGGAGGCCAGAGAGGAAAGGTCGATATTAGTTCTTCCGCATGTAGGACAGGAGATAATTACCGGCCCCTTATGCAGATCAAGGGACTTTAATATCTCTTTAGCCACATATATTTCTTCTACCGGATCTCCTGTAAGAGAGACTCTGATTGTGTCTCCAATACCTCTGGAGAGTAGACTTCCGATGCCTACAGCAGATTTAATGGTTCCGCTTCGAACCGTTCCGGATTCTGTTATACCAATGTGTTGAGGAACATCACAAGCCTCAGATAACAAGCTGCAGGCTTCCACTGTGGTTATCACATCGCTTGCTTTAATTGAAAGAATAATGTTTTTAAACTTCAACTTATCAAATAATTCGATATAGCCAAGGGCACTTTCAACAAGCGCTTGTGCAGTGGCTCCCCCATGCTTTTTAAGCAGTTTTTTCTCAAGGGACCCGGAATTAACTCCAATTCGAATGGGTATGGCTGCTTTTTGGGCCTCATCTGTAACAGCCTTCACCCGCAAATGGTCGCCAATATTTCCCGGATTAATTCTTATCTTATCTGCACCCGCCTTTATGGAGGCGATAGCAAGGCGGTAATCAAAATGTATATCTGCTACAAGCGGACAATCTACCTGATTTCGAATAGCTCTGAACGCTTCAACTGCAGCGTTGTCAGGTACTGCAAGACGGACTACCTGACACCCTGCAGCAGTAAGCCTGTTTATCTGATCAACAGTTCCCTTCACATCGTGAGCGGAAGTATTGGTCATAGATTGTATCACTATCGGATTTTCACCACCGATTGTTAGATCTCTGACCCGCACAGCACGGGTTTGTTTGCGTTTTATCATATTGATGTAAAAACAACTCCTGGATGTGCTAAACGCATAATCTAATTGAGAAATGTAGATTAATATACATAATGGGGACTATTGAGCAGAAAATTGCCTGAAAATGAAATTCAGGTTCTCCAATTTTATTAAATAAATTAAATTTTTACGGTCACATGATTGCTACAGGTTTTTTCGTGAACCATATTATATATGTTTGTAACTAAGTGTTCAAAACTTTTATCGCTCATTAGAGCAGATGAAAGATGCTTTAAATTTAAAGCGCTTAAATATCTGAAGTGGGGATTGAAACTTTTTTGTATAACTGCTTACAGCACAACAAGAGGATTGCTACCCTGCGGTTATTTAATCATCAAGGGTAAAATATTAGCCAAAATTAGATTCAAAAGCTGTATGAAAAGATATAATTTATGATTGTCTTTTCCGTAGGTTAATTCTTGAGAAAGCAGATTGGTGCATCAGAATGGTTTTCGATAACAATTAATTTTTAATAATCTGAATCATGCGAGGTTTTAATTATGGATGAGGAATATTTCGATATCGGTGATTTAGTTTCTGCTCAGGGTAAAACTGCAGAATCGGTGAAAACTAATTCTGAAGATGAAGAAGCAGACACCAGCACAACTACAAACCCCGCGCAACCTCAAATTGAGGAAGATAGTGACTTGGAAACTGAACCAGATGCTTTGGACAATAAGCAGAAGCAAATATCTAAACCCAATCTTCTAAAAAAGATCAAATTAGGAAAAAAGAAGAAGGCAAAAAAAGAAGATCTTCTGTCTGAGGATGAAAACGCAGAAATTTCAGAAAATCAGCCTGAACAAGAGACAAAGGAAGCTGCTGCCGAGGAGAATAAAGAGGTAGAACAAGAGCCGGAAGTCGAAGAGGAGTTTGAACTGGAACTTGATTTCGAACCCGCTGAAGAGGAAGAATCAGAAACTGAGTTACAAGCTCAGGCCCAGGCCAGTATCGAAGACTCCGAAAGTAAAACTGATGAAATTGAACCAGAAGCACAAGAGTCTGAGACAGAACCTGTAGCTCAGAATGATGCTGAAGCCGAAAATGTTAAAGCATCAGAACCAGAGTCTAAGGTTGAAGAAGCTGAAGAAGTTGAGGGGGAATTAAAACCTAAAGCTGTTGGTGAAGTTCTCCAAGAGCCCATAGAAGAATCAACAGATTCAGACACAAAAGAAACCGCAGTTGATTCAGACACCGAAACGGCAAAGGAAGAAGAAGTAGAAAAGCCCAAAGCTAAACCCAATCTTCTAAAA
Source organism: Chitinispirillales bacterium ANBcel5 (assembly GCA_029688955.1). Classification (NCBI taxonomy): domain Bacteria; kingdom Pseudomonadati; phylum Fibrobacterota; class Chitinispirillia; order Chitinispirillales; family Chitinispirillaceae; genus Cellulosispirillum; species Cellulosispirillum alkaliphilum. Next base: position 145,013 of record JARUKZ010000005.1, read on the forward strand.
AAATTCAGCTTCGGAAAAAAGAAAAAGGCAAAAGAAGCCGACTCTTTGTCTGAAGATGAAGAGGCAAAATCTTTAGAAAATGCCCAGCAAGAAGATGAGGCAAAGGAAGCTGCTGCCGAGGAGAGTAAAGAGGTAGAACAAGATTCAGAAGCTGAAGAAGAGTTTGAACTCGAGCTTGATTTTGAACCTGCTGAAGAGGAAGAATCAGAAACTGAGTCCCAAGCTCAGGCCCAGGCCAGTATCGAAGACTCCGAAAGTAAAACTGATGAAATTGAACCAGAAGCACAAGAGTCTGAGACAGAACCTGTAACTCAGAATGATGCTGAAGCTGAAAATGTTGAAGCATCAGAATCAGAGTCTAAGGTTGAAGAAGCTGAAGCAGTTGAGGGGGAATCAGAACCTGAAGCTGTTGGTGAAGTTCTCCAAGAACCCATAGAAGAATCTGCAGAATCAGACACAAAAGAAACCGCAGTTGACTCAGACACCGAAACGGCAAAGGAAGAAGAAGTAGAAAAGCCCAAAACTAAACCTAATCTTCTGAAAAAATTCAGCTTCGGAAAAAAGAAAAAGGCAAAAGAAGCTGACACTTTGTCTGAAGATGAAGAGGCAAAATCTTTAGAAAATGCCCAGCAAGAAGATGAGGCAAAGGAAGCTACTGCTGAGGAGAATAAAGAGGTAGAACAAGAGCCGGAAGTTGAAGAGGAGTTTGAACTGGAACTTAGTTTCGAACCTGCTGAAGAGGAAGAGTCAGAAACTGAGTCCCAAGCTCAGGCCCAGGCCAATGTCGAAGATACTGAAAGTAAAACTGATGAAATTGAGCCAGAAGCACAAGAGTCTGAGACAGAACCTGTAACTCAGAATGATGCTGAAGCTGAAAATGGTGAAGCGACTGAAGAATTGGAACCAGAGTCTAAGGTTGATGAGACTGAAGCCGTTGAGGAGGCATCAGAGCCTGAACTGAAAGAGGAACCTGAAACAGAACTCAAAACGGAAACGGATGACAAAAATGAAGAAGCTGAAGCCGTTGAAGAATCGAAACCAGAGGCCATAGAAGAATCTGAAAACAAGTCTGATGCTCAGGTTGAAACTGAAAGTGATGTATCTGAAGTGAAAGCAGATGGAGAATCAAAAGTTGAAACAGATCCTCTATTACAGCAATCCGGATCGGGGCCGGAGACAGAACTGCCAGCAGAAGCTAAAGAAGTCGAAGAAACAGTCGGAGAAGAACCCGAAGCAGAAGAGGAATTTGAGCTGGAGCTTGATTTCGAACCTGAAGCAGAAGAAAAGTCCGAGAGTGAACCTGAAGCTCAGGTTCAAGTCGCTGTTGAAGAATCTGAGTCTGTAACCGATGAGGTTGAATCCGCAGAAGAAAAATCAGAACCAGAAACTGCTATCGAAGACCCTGAGGTTCTTGATACCATAGAAGAATCAGAACCAGACACAGTAAAGGAACAGGAAACGGCAGTTACATCAGATACCGAACAGACAGAGGAAAACGAAGCAGATAAGCCCAAAACCAAACCTAACCTTTTGAAAAAATTTGGTTTTGGTAAAAAGAAAAAGGAAGAAAAAGAAGAATTTGTGCCTGACAGCGAGGAAGCAGAGTCTTCAGAAAAACCACAGCCAGCAGAAGGGGTAAAAGAGTCTGCTGCTGATGTAGATGAAAAAGAAGTAATCGGGCAGGAATCAGGAGCAGAAGAGGAATTTGAACTCGAGCTTGATTTCGAACCCGAAGCAGAAGAGGAGTCCGTGGCTGAACCGGAAGCTCAGGCCGAGACGGCTACTCAAGACTCTGAGGCTGAAGCCGATAAGGTAAAATCCTTAGAAGAAAAACCGGAATCTGAAGCTGCTACTGAGAACCCCGAAGTTCTCGAAACAATAGAGGAGTCTTCAGAGCCAGAACCAGCTCAAGATCCGCAAATAGTTAAGGGGGCTGAAGCCGAATCTAAAACCGAGCAGGAAACTGAAAAAGAACCGGTGCCCAAAACCAAACCCAATCTTCTGAAAAAATTCGGCTTTGGTAAAAAGAAAAAGGCAAAGAAAGAAGACTCTGAACCCGAAAACGAAGCACAGCAATTGGTTGAAGATTCTCAAGGTACAGAAGAACCAAAGGATTCTGTTACAGAAGTGCAAAGTATTGAACCAGAGCAGAAGGAACCAGAATCAGAAGAGGAATTTGAACTGGAACTTGATTTTGAATCCGAAGCAGAAGAAGAGCCTCAAACTGAAGCGGAAGTTCAAGAGAAAGAGATCCAGGCTGTTGAGGAAGAATCTGAACCAAAAGCGGCAGAATCTTTGGAAAGTATCGAAAGCACAGATCCACAACCGGTATTCGATTCCAAATCTGAATCTGAAAAAGATTCGGAAACGGAAGACAAAGAAGGTGTCCAAGATTCTGAATCGCGGGAGTTTGAGCTTGAATTCGAACCAGTAGCTAAAGACGCTGAGGCCTTTTCCGCTGAAGAGGAATCGGAAAAGGAAGAACCGGCAGAGTTAGCAGATTCTCCAGTTGTGCAGGAATCAAAAGATGAAGATGAGTTACCATCAACAGAGCAGCAGTCAGAGGAGCTTGCGGTTGAAGACAAAGAACCAATGGATAACGAAGATACGCAAGAACCAGAAGCAAAGGATAAGCTTGAGGTTGAACCTGAAAAACAAGAGCAAGAAACAGAAGATCAGGTTCAAAGCTATGATGATGAACCCGAATTGATGGAAAAGCAGCAAGAAGAACAGGCAGAGTTTGGTGTAGAAGAAAAAGCAGATTTCAGTAGTGTATCTGACGATAAGTCGGGTACCAAAACTGATTCAGAGTCACCAATTGCTGAAAAATCAGCACAGTTCGATGAGTCTGAAGAGCAAGATTCTGAATCCGAAATAGAGATAGAGTTTGAATTGGATTCGCAGACTCAGGACAAAGATGAGAATCGGGAGAAGAAAACTTACAATCCTGAAACCAAAGAGGTAGAGATGGCTGGTGTTATGGTAAAAGCCGGTTCATCTGCTGATAACTCTTCAGGTAGCCGCAAAAAGTTTAACCCCAGAGGGGTGAGCAGACTCTTTTTTGGTGTAGCTGCTTTGGGAGCACTGACTTCAGGAATAATCAGCTTTTCATCTCAAGACAGTATTCATATAGCAGTTGGTCTGTATATGGTTTCAAGTGGTATCTATATGGTTGGAAAACTGATCAGGCGTTTTAAGTAATAGTTGCCTGAGGTATCTGCTTTAGAGCAGATACCTCAGCATTAACATATTGGTTTAAAGCAATTTACCCAGAAACGCCGTAACCGCATGCTCTACTCGCAGTATTCTTTTTCCCATAGTTACACATTGGCACCCGTGAGATTGTAACAGCTCGACTTCAAAAGGGATAAACCCACCTTCAGGTCCTATTACGATAACAGCACTATCCTCGATTTTAGCAGGGATTTTAATACTATGGTAGGGATGTGCCACAAAAGCAGTTCTGTTACCGATAATATCCAGTAACTCATCTTCCACAAACGGTCTGAACCTTCTCTTAATTTTTATGGATGGTAAAACAGTATCGACCGATTGTTCCAGTGCCTTGTGAGAAATGGCAAGTAAAGACTGAGCGTTAAGCACAGGCGAAGACCAGTAGCTTTTTTCCACTCTCCAGCTCTGAATAATGTAGATACTTTTTACTCCCATTACAATAGCTGCTTCGAGGGCCTTTTTTAAACTTTTAGGCCTTGGCATCGCCATAATTAGAGTGCAGTCAAGCGGAGGCGGGGGCAAAGAGTTGAAATTCAGTTCCAGCAGACAGTGATTAGTGGAAAAAGAGATAATTTCAGCCTTTCCGACTTTGCCGTCAACCATACCAGCCTTAAGAGTTGTTCCTGTTTGGGCTTTAAGTGTAGAGCTGATGTGCCGTAGACGAGTGGAATCTTTAATTACTGCGCAATTGGGTTTATCCTCTACCAGGTCACTTTTTGTAAGTACTAATAAATTCACGTCTTTTCCTTAACACACATATCTGTGAGTGTTGGCTGAAAACTATCTCTCCAGCCCTTTTCTAAAAAACCAGTAGATTTCATTGCTTGTTTTGCACGAAAGGAGTCTCTGTCGTGCTTCAGCATTATTCAAAAGAGCTGAGAGTGATGCGAGCAACTGAATATGAGGACCAGAAACATTAACAGGAGAGAGGATCATAACAAAAATAGTTGAGGGTGCTCCATCTAAAGATTTAAAATCTATACCATCTTTTGCGAGTCCAAAAGAGATGCTGATTTTCGTTACTGCATCTGTTTTAGCATGAGGAATAGTGATCCCGTACTGCATGCCGGTACTCATGGAATCTTCTCTCGACAAAAGTATTGTAAGAGGAGTAAAATAAATGATTGTTAAGTGTTATTTGGATTTAATCAAAAAAGTATCTATTCAACTAAATGTATTTATGATTAGCTGAAGAGTAAAGACTCATTGTACATATGGTTTGACTTTTTAAAATAAAACTTTAGCTGAGAGTTTTAATGCAAAGACCCCCTCAACTAAACAATAGCTGATGAAGTTCTACTATCCCCATACTAGAAGTATATCAGTGTATTTCCTCAAGAAGAGATTCGATTTGAGAGCGGGAATAAAAACGACTTACTCTGTTGATATTATCTTCATTTAGGGTATACGCATAATTGAAAGTAACTGAAGATAGGGAGTTTTGGGACAGAGAATCTAAAAATGAGAAAACGGCAAGTTCAATCCCGAGAGTGTCATTGTTTTCGATCTTGGAGCCTGTAAGTACCTTTAAGGTGGCACTGTTATCTTTAATGGTGCATTCAGCTTTGAACTGACCAACCTGGATACGGAGTTTATCTTCAGGCAGAGGTTCAACACTTTTTTCTACAGTAGTGTCAGTAACTGTTTGCAGCACAGGAGAGTCGTGACCTAACACCATAATTAATGAGATAAACACGATAGCAGCTAAAGTTATATAAAAGAAAAACCCGGTAATTAACTTACTATCGGACCTGGCGGAAATTTTTCCTCCAGCACTTGAAACATACTGCACCAGCGCATCTTCTATGAATTTATCTTTGCGTGGAATGATAATAGTATGGAATACCCCACCGGGTTTAAGAAGAATAAAGCTTCTTAAAAACACAATCTCATTTATAACATCCCACTGCCCTTCCACCGATGCTTGATTAGTACCCAGAGAAAACCCTTCATCATTTATTTGAAAATTAATCATGCGTTGAGGCAGCTCTTTCCACAGCTGGACTTGCCTGTTGACTTTAATGAACCACCAGCAAAACCAGAAAACTGGTGTGGCTGCACTAATAACCCCAAAAATATTGATATTTCCGGTTATACCCTGATAAACAGCAAAGGAGGGGAAAGAGAGAATGATCAAAACATACTGGAACTGCTTAAGAAAAAGGTATTGTAGTGAAGCTTTCCAGATTGTTGAAGAATCGTAGCAGCAAGTAATTTTCATGCTACCTCTCTTTTAAAATATGTAGGACAATGCTAATCCTTAACTTTCTTCCTTTTTCTGCTCCCGTTTTAAATTGTCACAACCCAGACAATAACTTTCAAACTGCTTTCTCCATTCCCGTGTCCAGTCTGCAATATCGGGTGAGGGGGATAATTTGCACAGAAACCGCTCCTCTTCATGGCGATGTTCCATAGCTTCGGAGGCAAGCCGGGCAAGCTTGTTTTTGTACTCCTTACTTACCTCTATTGGTAGTGTCTCCTGAGCATAGGCTTCGATGGCAAGGAGGTGTTTTCTGATACACAACTCCCCCTCGGTGTGGCAGGGACAGGCCTTATCGGTTTCGTGCCCCTGTAAAAGAATAAGCTCTTTTATAAGCTGCTCATACTGCCATTTAAGGATTGGTTTCACGTTGTTATCCTTTCTGTTAAACACAAACCTGCAATTATTCAGCCAATTTTAATAGACACACTTCAGGATATACCGGTTGTGTTTTAAAGATCTGTACGCTCAAAAAGCATACCACCCGGGTACTGAAAACCTCTAAACGGCTCTCTACCCGGGTGCAGATGGCATTTGGAAACCTGTGGCTATACCAATTATTTCTTAAGAAGGGGATTCGGTAAAATTAGGGAGAGTTGATTTAAGGCCATTACCCACATCGGCTCCGGAAACGGATTGAAAGGTCCTTAACCCAAACTCGGGCAGAATGGCTAACAGATGATCGAAGATATCTGCCTGAATCGACTCATACTCAACCCACACTGTACTTTTGGCGAATACATAAAGCTGCAGCGGCAGTCCCTGTGGGGTGGGTTCGAGTTGCCTTACCAGTTGTATCATTCCCTGATGCACTTTCTGATGAGAACGAAGGTAAGCAATACAGTAGGCTCTGAATGTTCCAATATTCGTAAGCTTTCTGCCATTAGAAAGGCAGGAAAGGTCTTCATCTGCAAACTCTTGTTCATTGGACTTTTCTATTTCTGAAATTTTATGCCTCAGGTAGGGTTTAAGAAGTTTAATTTTCATCAACCTATCCACATCCAGGCTACTTAGGAATTCTATTGAGCTTAGATCGATATGAATGGAGCGCATTATTCGCCGACCGCCCGATTCGGTCATTCCACGCCAGTTTCTAAATGATGAACTAACAAGCTCATAGGCCGGTATCGCTGATATGGTCATGTCAAAATTGCGTATCCGTACGGTTGTAAGAGAGATATCTACTATATCCCCATCTGCACCATGCTTTGGCATCTCTATCCAGTCCCCTTTTCGTACCAGATCCATGGTGGAAAGCTGAATTCCTGCAACGAGACCAAGAATAGAATCCTTAAATATCAAAAGTAAAATAGCAGTGAATGCTCCCAGACCGGAGAGAAAATAGAGAGGACTTCTGTCTGCTAACTGACTGATTAACAGTATAATGCAAAAAAGAGCTCCTACCACTTTAAATGCCTGAATAAAACCCCGTATACCGATCCTTTTGGATACTTCGTACCGCTCATAGCCATCCCGTACAGCACTTAAAAGCGCTTCATAAACACCAAAAGCGACGATTATGTAATAAAGGTTAAGCATTTTGGAGAGATTGGTAAAGGCTTGAGTTGTTTCACTAAAAACAAACGGTAAGCCAAAACTTATCACTGTAGCAGGGATAAAATGGATGGCGCGGTGAATTACCTTGCACTGGATCAAAATCTTATCCCAGCGTGTGGCACTCTTTAACTTCATGTTTTTTAAGGTTTTAACACTATAACGTCGAGCAATAAAATGAAGAACCAGAGCAATCGTTGCCAGTAATAACAGAGGAAGTAGAAAGTCTGGTAGCTTTATGTTCAATAACGATTCGGGCATAAAAACTCCAAAAAATAACGGATTGAAAAAAGTAAAATGCAATGAGGTTAAAAGAGAAAAATACTAAATGGTAATAAAGATACTACTTTTTGAGAAAAAAGGATATTGCAAGTACGGTTAGTGGCATTTTATACCCATGAATAGATTTAAAATCCTGCTTCAGCCTTTTTCTTTAAAACAAAAAGAGCTTACAGTACGAACTTTGTTTTGCTAAAAACACCCGCAAATTTCTTCTGCAGATGTGTATATTGTATTTTTGTTGGCTATTCAGGCAAACAGAGAGTCTTTGAAAAGAAAAAAGAGAGAGGCTATTGATGAAATTTTTAATTCCGCTTTTAACAGCAGCAATAAGTGCTATATCGGTGTATTACTTTCTTGAGCATGGGGTAGAACGGGAAGTCATAGAACCGCAGCGTTTAAAGGTTGAGTTTACCAGCCAGGCCGTTGAGCACAGGCTCCAAGAGGTGAAAAAGGATATTCGAAACCGACTGAACTACTTTGCTCAACAGATTGCATCTGACAGAGATTTTGCAATGAGACTTCTTGCAGAACAAAACCGCTCTGCTCAGACAGTCACACGGGCTGCGGTAAAATTTCGTGATCCAATGGGCTTCTCTCTTCTTGAGATTCTGGACTCCGATTATGTGATCCTTTCAAGCGGACATTTTCCGGCAAATGCAGGAAACAGCGCTGAATCAAGAATACGGCAGCTCTCTGAACGGGTTTCGGTGCTGCGAGAGGAAACAATGGGTGAAACTCACCTTACACTTCAGGCAAAAGCTCCCTTTAGCATTGCAGATATACCGTTTTATGCTACCGGTGGGGTAAAAATTGATGAAGAGTTTCTGGAAAATCTCGCGACCGTTAAAGGTACCAAAGTCATTGTAAAAGATGGTGATTCTGTTTTGGGTATGGATGTTCAATCAATAGAGCACACAGAAGATGAAAGTATACTGTTAATAGATGATACCGAGTACTATGCATCATCGATTCCTTTGCATTCAAGTGACGGTTCTAAAGTCTGTAGTTTAATAGTTATAGTAGAAAAACAGTAAATGGAATTAAGCAGAGTTTTCGAAGTCCTGCGTATCATTTTTCCGGTCTTTGCCCTTATGGGCGTGGGAAAAGTGCTGCGTGTGAAAAACATCATGGATGCCGGTAATCAGAGATTTTTAAGTGATCTGGCCTACTTTTTTGCGCTGCCGGCACTCATATTCGCTGAACTGGTAACCCAACCATTCGGGGAGCTGCTTAATCCTGTTGTGATCTTTGGGACCATAATTGCCCTTAGTCTGGTATTTATACTGTACACTGCCGGTGTTTTACTATTTCGCCCCAGAAGAAATATCGCCTCTGCAGTAATTTTTGGATCACTGTGGGCCAATGTAGCCTACATGGGTTTCCCCCTGATATCAATTGCTTTTGGGGATGACCAGGGACTGGTGATGGCGGCAGTGGTAAATGCAATCTCGATGCCTCTGTTTGTAACTGTTTCTTTTATAGTGATGGGGCTTTTCAGCGGGCGGGAAGATAGTGGTTTTTTGAACAGTGTTAAAGGAGCAGTAATTAACCCTGTGATAATTGCCGCTGTTCTGGGTCTCTTTGTCTCATGGTTACTAAGTGCACTTGGGTATAACGGTGTATCGGAAAAGCAGCCCCCTCTCCTACTTGCACAAATTGGCTCTGCTGTACACACCTTTTTTAAACTTACCGGAACAATGGGATTGCCACTTGCGCTTCTTGCTGTAGGTGGTACACTAAGCTTCGATTCTGTAGGGAAAAATTTTCTGCCACTTTCTCTTACCATTGGTGGTAAACTGATTTTGCTACCTCTTGTAACCTACTTTGTTATACAAATAATTTTTCCATCCGCTCAATCAACGGCAATCAGTGTGGCTGTGGTACTTATGGCTACTCCGGTTGCGGTTGCCAGTTCTGTTGTTTCAGTCAGATATAATGTTGAAGAGCAGTTTGTATCTTCACTACTTGCTATCAGTACTGCCTTGAGTGCGGTTACCTTACCGATATGGCTTTATTTTCTTTTGTAAGAATCGACCTGATTATTTAAAACAGTGTAAATACCCGTCCCTTTCCAGATGATTTATACGAATACTGCTGAGGGGCGCTTCCATCACCCCAATCGATGGTAACATTAACCGTTCCGCGCAACGGCAGCACAATCGTGGTTCCCTCAGAGAGCCGGGTATCAAATTCAAGGGTTAAAGAGTGGGTGGAAAAAGCAAGCAGTAGAAGTAAGGTGAGAATGTAGGTGAGTTTCATTGTTTGTACTCCCTGATCGAATGTTTGTAGTGCGCTAATTTTCTATGAATTGTGTGCCTATAAGCCATAAGCAGCAAGGTGAACAGTTACCACGCTGTCCACCTACTGCTTTTTACAACTAATAAGTACTATTTACTAATTTGTTCAGAGTCACCTTGTTACCGCTATCAATGTACTCTTACGCCGCTTTCCGTATGTATCGTTAAACGTTACAACCACCATGTAGGTTCCTGTACCTACAACTCTTCCGTTTCTGTTGCGACCGTTCCAACTGACCTGATAACCACCTTCAATAAACGTGAACGCCTCACTGCTAAAAACAACCGAGCCAAGCGGGTCGTAAATCCTCAGACGTGCATTCTCTATATCGATATTGTTGTATATGATCTCCTCAGGTTCCAGCCGTGCTGTGATTGTCTCACCGTATGAGATGTTAAACGGACTTGGTCCGGCTGATAAGGTCCACTCTGTTTTTGGATAAACCACTTCCAGTGGAACATATCGGTTCAGAGGGTTGTTCTGGGCATTGCCCAACAGATCTTCAATTGTGTGAGGGGCAATGCGGATACTGTCTCCACTCACTGGGTACCGGACATGAGATGTGTTGCGGAAGATAAAATCGGCTGAAGCTCCTCCCCGGGAGCGAAGGGTAATGTTTTCAAGTGTATAGAGAGTGTCCTGAAGTCTGAGAAGAGAAAAGTAGTGATCGTGATCAGCGATGGTTACCCGTTCGCTAAAGACCACTCGCAGCGTATCAAAGGTGTTTGTACCGTCGCCCCGGTTTCTTGCGGGAAATACCTGAGCCGTTAAGAGTACCGGTGCTGCTCTGTCTTCAACAAAAATTTCCCGGTGTACTTCGGGGGATAACTCATACCCCACAATCGCTTTCATTAAACCCGATGTTGCCACTTCGGCTGCTGCTTTTAAATCCTGGGGAAGGGTGATTTTTACTGTTGACGCGTTTTTGACGGAAAGGTCCTGTTCCTGAGCGGTGAACGTTTGTCCGGCCCATTCGATAGTAAATGTCAGGTCGTTAGCAGTTACAGAGCGGTTAAACTCCACATACACTGCATCCACAAAGCCATTTCCGCTCTCATCCTTATACCAGCCTGCCACAGGCTCAGGTAACGTGGCGCTAACAGTGACCGGTCTGTTTTCCGGGTGTACTCTTTTATTGTTTGCACCAACCACGGGTCCTCCGTTTTCGAAAGGGAGTAAGCGCAAAAGATCACCGGCTTTTATCGTGCGCCCCTCAGTGGAGGAAACGATCACCAGGGCAGCACTGTCGCCGGGTGTTGGCAGTAGTTCCACCACAGCGATTGAGGTGGTGTCTTCCGTCCCCCGGCTTATGAGCTGAAGAGAATTGCCTGAAAGCGAGGTGTGTTCTATTGCCGTTTGAAATGAGAGGAGCAGTGTATCGGTTGGATCATCCACATTTTCGAGCAGGTGTGCACCTGTCAGATATGGTGAGCTCAGGGTCATAGCAGCGGTAATCGTTACATCGTGCCGGGGCATGGTGACAAGGGTCGTCATCTCGTGGGTGTTCTCTATTATATCCGGATTATCGGTTTGCCATTCGATAAAGGTGTGGTAGATGTCGGGCTGTACGCTGATCTCAACAGTTTCCCCGGCAGGAAAACGTCCTTCACCTAAGAGAGTACCTGAGTTTTGGGGGTTCAGAGAGAGTAGAAGGGATGCTGAATCAACTGTTGAAATCGGGGCCATAACAGCGGTAATCGTTACATCGTGTTGGGGCATGGTGACAAGGGTCGTCATCTCGTGGGTGTTCTCAATTACATCCGGATTATCGCTTTGCCATTCGATAAAAGTGTGGTTGATGTCGGGCTGTACGCTGATCTCAACAGTTTCCCCGGCAGGAAAACGTCCTTCACCTAAGAGAGTACCTGAGTTTTGGGGGTTCAGAGAGAGTAGAAGGGATGCTGAATCAACTGTTGAAATCGGGGCCATAACAGCGGTAATCGTTACATCGTGTTGGGGCATGGTGACAAGGGTCGTCATCTCGTGGGTGTTCTCAATTACATCCGGATTATCGCTTTGCCATTCGATAAAAGTGTGGTTGATGTCGGGTTGTACGCTGATCTCAACAGTTTCCCCGGTAGGAAAACGTCCTTCACCTAAGAGAGTACCTGAGTTTTGGGGGTTCAGAGAGAGTAGAAGGGATGCTGAATCAACTGTTGAAATCGGGGCCATAACAGCGGTAATCGTTACGTCGTGTTCGGGCATGGTGACAAGGGTCGTCATTCCGTGGATGTTGTTTATTATATCTGGATTATCGGTTTGCCATTGGATAAAAGTGTGGTTGATGTCGGGTTGTATGCTGATCTCAACAATTTCACCGGTAGAGAAACGCCCTGCACCAGAGAGGCTGCCTGAGTTTTCGGGGTCTGAAATGAGGGAAAGGTAGAAAGAATCGGTGTATTCGATCATGCCTCCATCGATAATTGTCCACCCAAAGTTATCGATTATTGCCTGTCGATACGGCTGTGCTGTGCTGTGGTAACGACTGCTGCCGGCATGAAAGGTGAGATTGTTCTGAAGAGGGAGTCGGGACCAGCTGATTAAAAGGTTGTTGTAGTTAGCTGTTGAAAGTGTCCCTCCCAGAAGAAAGTCGTCGAATAATGAAACGTTTGACACATCCCACCGGCTTATGTCCTGGTTAAAGGAGGTCGCATCTGCGAACATCCTTCTCATGTTAGTTACATTTGATACATCCCATGGGCTTATGTCCTGATTAAAGGATTCCGTATTAGCGAACATTCCATGCATATTAGTCACATTCGATACATTCCAGGCTCCTATATCCTGATTAAATGAGCTTGCACCACCAAACATAGCCCCCATGTTAGTCACATTACTAACATTCCAATTGCTTATATCCTGATTAAAAGAGCTTGCGCGAGAGAACATGTTGTTCATGTTGGTCACATTGGACACATCCCACTGGCTTATATTCTGATTAAACGATATCGCTAAAATGAACATCCCATTCATGCTAATTACATTTGATACATCCCACTGGCTTATGTCCTGGTTAAATGAAGATGCACTCCTGAACATGCCCTGCATGTGAATCACATTAGACACATCCCATTGGCTTATGTCATGATTAAACGATACCGCCCCATAGAACATGTATCTCATAGTAGTCACATTGGACACATCCCATCTACTTATATCACCATTAAAAGATCGTGCTTCATTAAACATATAACTCAAATTAGTAACAGAAGACGGAAGCTGTTCAGGCACTTCAGTAAGATTAGAGGCAGATTTGAAAGCTCCGGAAAGACTTCGCAACCCAAGATTGCCAAAATCGGATACTTTTTCAAGCTTTGCCATACGGTTTACATTAGAATCAGATGCCGGAATATGTATTGGGTCACCTCCAAACCCAAACCCGGTGAGCTCACCTGTAATCGTTACAACGTACTGTCCCTCACTGTTATAGGTGTACGGTACGTTTCCAGCTACCGAATACTGCTGAGGGGCGCTTCCATCACCCCAATCGATGGTAACATTAACAGTTCCGCGCAACGGCAGCACAATCGTGGTTCCCTCAGACAGCTCGGTGTCAAATTCAATGGTTAAAGAGTGGGTGGTAAAAGCAAGCAGTAGAAGTGAGGTGAGAATGTGGGTGAGTTTCATTGTTTGTACTCCCTGATTGAATGTTTGTAGAGCGCTATGCCTGATCTCTGTTTATGCTACTGGCTTAATCTGGGTGGTTATGGAAATTATCAGCATCTATACAGTAATATATAACATTAAAGCCGAATTTGAGAGGTTAAAGAACAGAAAAAGAATTGTTTTTGTGTGCTCGTGCTTTTCGTTTGGGCGCAGATCGTATTTGCTGTCATATTTCTATATCTGTAAACAGTCTCGCACCTACTGGTATTTGATAACATCAGAGCACCAACGGCTACAGGCGGAAATAATCAGTTTGAGCCGATGATGTAATTAGGAGCTGTTGGGTCTTAATACCCTACACGCAGAATTATATGTTTCGCACCGATTCTAAACCATTCCTCATAGGGCCATTTTCCAATGACTGTAAACTGACCACTGTCTACTGTTAACTGTTACATCAGAGCACTGATGGCCATGGACAGAAATGAACAGTTTGAGCCGATGATGTAAATCAAGGGCATGGCCAGGGTTAGTGCTTTTGGTGTCAGGCTAAAAAATGGTTCACTCCCTGCTTTCTCTGGGGAAACAGATAAATTCCCTTACCTTCATCTCAAACAATTTATAGCTAAAAGCCGGTTTCATGACAACCGCAGTATCTGCTCCTCCTCTGTATCCACCGGCGGCAATAATATCCTTACTCATATCAAGATACCCTGCATCAGCGGCCATCAGAGCACATTCGATTGCGACTTTGGTGCCTGTGGAGAAGAGCTTTTTAAGCATCTCCGAGATGATATCATGGGCAGTGTAGCCACCAAAGGTACCACTCAAAGCACTGCTGACTGCTCCGCCAAGAGGGTGAACGCCGGTGTAAAACTTTACTCCCTTCTGACGTGCACTATCCATAATGTGAGGATCCTTTGCCATTACCTTTTCTCCGTGCCTGTTAACAAAGACATCCTTATCAACTGCATGCATGGTAACAGCAACAATCTCAGCTTCAGGTAGGGCATCTGCATACTTAAGCGCAGTTTGTCCGGTTGTAGTTGCTACCACAATCTGTTTGATATCAAGTTCTTTTGCTCTTTTGCGAATGCTTTTAAGAGTTGCATCTGAATTTTCTATCCCTTCAGTGTCATAGAAATTAACCGGTATGGCAGGCATAGAAGACCTCCTTTGGTTGTTAAAACGATTGGGTTTTTGTATGCTGAAAAAAAGCAGTAAAAGTATACTAAATGACCGGTTCAATGACTAAGTATCGCTGTTCAAATCAAAACTTTCAGCCGCACTAATAATAAGGCCTGAACAAAAAAGTGGTCTGATGCTCTGCTTATATATAGAATGAATAGAGGGTTAAGAGAAAGTATTATAACACCTTTTTAATAACCGCACTTTGATTGAATTGAATTTTAACGCCAATGAGTGCTTCCATAATTCATATTGGAAATTAAGAATCTGAATTTTTTATTTCAGGCAAGGAGAACTATTGATGGGTAAGCTGCTTTTAATCACCTTTTTGCTTACAATTGGTTTCTGTGCGGTTAGCAGCGCAGATGAAAAAGCGCCGGTAGAGCGACACGGATTTCTGCGGGTTGAGGGAAACACGGTTGTGGATGAGCATGGAGAACCTACACAGCTTAGGGGAATGAGCTTTTTCTGGAGCCAGTGGATGGAGAAGTATTATAATCGTCACGTGGTGGACTGGCTTGTGGAGGACTGGAAAGTAACGGTGGTACGGGCTGCAATGGGGGTTAAGCATGATGAGACTTTGAGTGGCTATCTCTACGACCGATCTCAGGAAAGGCTTGTACGGCGAGTGGTTGATGCGGCGATTCGAAACGGAATCTATGTAATAATAGACTGGCATAGCTATTATGCCCACAATTACGTTGAAGAGGCGGTAGAGTTTTTTGAGAGTATGGCCCGCCGTTACGGAGACCATCCAAACATAATTTATGAGATTTATAATGAGCCCAAACAAGTGTCCTGGGATGAGGTGGTGAAACCCTATGCAGAGCAGGTGGTATCGGCGATTCGGGCTATCGATCCCAATAATCTTATAATTGTAGGGACCCCTCACTGGTGTCAGAGGGTGGATGAGGCTGCGATGAATCCCCTGGAGGGAGAAAATATTGTTTATGGATTGCATTTCTATGCAGCCAGTCACAAGGAGGATCTACGCCAGAGGGCAAGAATAGCACTTGATAAGGGAATCCCATTGTTCGCTTCAGAGTTTGGGACCTGTTTATATTCAGGGGATGGATATCTTGATAGTCTGGAAACAGAAGCTTGGTTTGACTTTATGGATAAGCACAATATTAGCTGGTGTAACTGGTCAATTGGGGATAAGGATGAAACTGCTTCAGCCCTTGTACCGGGAGCACGATATTACGGAGGGTGGTCAGAAAATGAGCTAACGCGCTCGGGCAGGATGATCAGGCGCAAACTTCGGTATTATGCAGGAGTTGAAGAGGAGGAGGAAGAGCCTCAGGAAGAGAAAGAAGAACGAAGACGAAGAATACGAATCAGACCGCTGCGGTAAAGGAAGAAAAGAGAGGGGGATCTTAACGCTTCCCCTCTCTTTTTTGAATCACTGTTAATTAACTTTGATCTCTATTGCTTTTCTTTTTGCCCTCTCATTTTTTGGCAGTTTCAGCTCAAGAACTCCATTATTCATTTTTGCTTCAATGCGCTGCTCCTCTATCTCTTCAGGAAGAGTAAAGGATCTTGAAAACCTTCCATAGCTGCGTTCCAGATGTCTGTACTTTCCTTTCTCTTTTTTTCTTTCGGCCTTTTTTTCACCTTCGATAGTGAGGGTACCCTGTTCAACTCTGATTTTTACCTCATTTTTATCCATTCCGGGTAGATCAGCGTGCATGAGGTAATGATCATCCTCTTCGCTGATATCAACTCTTGGCCAACTACCGTTTGTTAGTTCACGATGTGCAGATTCGAATGCGCTTTCACCAAAGAAGTCATCCATAAGATCTGCCAAAGTGTTAGCTGGTGTTGAATATCTGATTAGAGCACTCATAAGAAACCTCCTTTTGTATAGTTAACATTTAGTATCCGTTTTCACCCGCTTATATATGCAACGGGTGTGCCAATTTGAGGAAGGGGCAAAAATGGTTAAAAACGGCGAGGTGGTGTATGGTCAGATGTTTTGAGATGAAACAGGTGGGTGTTCGTGTTGTTTAAGAGTGAAACAGGGAGAGGGTGGCACTGTCTGAAACAGCGGCTACGGGCCAAACCGGGAGCAGATAAAAAAGCCTTGGCTGGCTCTTCGCGAACTCGGGTCGGCTTAACCCATTGGGGCACAATGTCCCTCCCTGCCTTGCGTAGCTACTGCATAAGAGACCTGGTAGTATCATGATTCTTTATTCTTTTTCACTGCCGATACTATATTTACAATGATGGTTTTGCAGAAAACAACAGAATATAAAATTCCAAATAATAAGCATGGATCTAACGCAAACACTCCGCTTCGTTCACGCAAGGGGTAAGAATAGGAGTGTTTAGAGGATTGGTGGCAATAATCCTTAGGTACAACACTTATCTTCAGGACATTACGCTACCTCAGGGGAAGCTGATCGTTTAATGCCCGGGGAGCTGAGTCATAAGAGTGCAAAAAGGAGACAAAAGAGACTAAGATGGAAAAAAAGCCTAAAAAAAACTTAAATGAGTTTTGGTCTGCACTTCTTTCAGGTGCAATTGGGGGGTCTTTAGGAACATACATTGCAAACGTGATGAATTTGCATTGGGCATTAATGGGAGTATTAGTAGCAGTTATATTTTTAATTTCTTTTCGACTATTTCTTAGGCTGTTTAAAAGAACTAATAAATGATACATGAGGAGTGAGGTTGTATTCTGGCGCGGGACAGATGAAAATGATGAACACCAGAAAAGCGGAGGAGCTAATAGATTGAAAAATGGGTTTTCAACAAAAGAGGGGCTTATAGCCATTAGTGGCTTGTTTGGGGCAATAATTATAGCAATAATTGGGTTTGGGTACAGGTTGTATTTAACAGGATTATTTGTTTCATTAATTTCACTATTTTTCATAACTTACGGAAAAAAGTTGTCCGTGTAACCCAAATATGGTTTTTTGGAAAAATGCTATAGCCAAGATTAGTATAGGAAAAAACCAGGAACTTGTATACAATCGATAACACAGAGAAAACAGGTTCGAAGGGAAAAAAGCTTAGGAGACTAACATGGAAAAAAAGGCCAAAATAAACTGGTGGAAAGGGAAACAGTTACCTGTTTTAACTGCTTTGGTGGTTTTGTCTTGTTCCAGAACTGCTAACGATCAAAGGCCAGATGAATTTCCTGTAGTATCATATAATAATTTAGATGTTAAGGATTTTAATGTCAAAATTACTTCCGCAGCGGATAATAGAGAAGATTGGGTTTATAGTCCTGTTCTGGTTGTTCAGAAATATCGCAGGATTTCAGATGCAAGATTTGTCAGTATTTTGTTGAAAAATGACAGAGTAGAAAATCCTTCTAATTCAACAATTACAGTCGTAGAAGAAGGGTATCTCGATGATGCTGTTAGAGGACAATGGTTTCAATTTTTTCTGGAACGCGAAAACTCAGAATCTGCATGGAAAGTGGAAGAAATCCGGCAGGCAAATCTATGTGGAAGAATGGGTTCTCCGGAAAAATTTTCTAAAGAGCTTTGTCCGTAGGTCCATATGCAGCAAGTGAGGGGATAAGACAAGCCTGCAAGCAATGACTAACGTAAGTATATCGCACGATTGGCAGCTCCCTCTCACCCGCATGCTATCTTAGATCTTTTACCGGGCACCACAGGCGAAATGTATTATACTTATTCATGTTAGAAATTAAAAACCGCGAGTCTTTTGGAGAAGAGCTTATGAACTACAGGGTAGTAAAAGAATACAGCACAGAGATAGAACATCCGATCCGAATTGAGCAGGGAGAAATTCTTCAGGTGGTGGAAGAATCCGATTCGGATGGAGATTGGGCAGATTGGGTTCTTTGTAAAGGCAAACACAAAGAGGGTTGGGTACCTAAGCAATACCTGGATATTAAAGGAAAAAGGGCTACTTCGCTTCGGGACTATGATGCTCAGGAACACAATTTAGCCATCGATGAATTGTTGGTGGCATCGTATGAGCTTAATGGGTGGATATGGGCGGTAAAAGAAAATGCTCCGGAAACATGGGCGTGGGCTCCACTCAATCATCTGAAAAAAGAGTAGGTTGCCCTTTACGATGCGATTCGCAGGGAACGCAGCCGATTCAGTGCTGCCGCCACATCCACACCTCGGATTTCAGCGAGATCACCCGGTTTGCCGGGAGTGATACAGTCTATGCCGCTTTCACGAATATCATCTTCCAATCGATCAAGCAGCTCTTTCACTGTCAAATGGTCGTGCATGTACCGTTTCAGGTACACCAGACTTTCACCGATGGCCCTGGTCTGGCTGGTATCAACCAGCTGATCGATTCCGTTCAGATCTATATCCTCCCGGCCAAACTGAATGGTCTTCAGTCCCCGTGGGGCCACTTTTACCGCTTTGTTTCCCCTGGAGGGGTCGAGGCTCCCGGGAAGGGGCACCCGGTGATTGATCGGGCCAAAACTCTCTCCCCCCTCAGCAGATCGCTGAAGGCGATACTTGCGGGCGATTTGCTGCGCCTGTTCCGTTACATCTTCGGGCCGGTATTCATCCATCCTGATAACCGTATCCGCCACATCGAAATAATCACCCGAGCCTCCGATCACCAGAATTGTGGATACCCCGTACTGTGTATACAACTGCCTCACTTTATCGATAAAAGGGGTAATTGGTTCACGGTTCTTTGCCACCAGCTCCTGCATGCGGTGGTCGCGGATCATGAAATTGGTGGCGGAGGTGTCTTCGTCGATCAGTAGTGCCGAAGCACCGGCTTCAAGCGCCTCGATGATATTCGCCGCCTGCGAGGTACTGCCGCTGGCGTCATCGGATGAAAACCGATGGGTATCGATACCGCGTGGAAGGTTTGAGATGAAGGGATCGATCCCGGTTTTCTCTATGCGTCGCCCATCCTCGGCCCTGATTTTTACCGCCTGGCGATCCGTTATGACAAACTCACGCCCGTCACCGGGGATGTGGTTGTATACCCCCCGCTCCAGAGCCCGAAGAAGAGTGGACTTTCCGTGATACCCTCCCCCCACAATCAGAGTCACCCCCCGGGGAATGCCCATCCCGCGGATCTCACCTCCGTTGGGAAGCGAAAAGGTGCGGGCAAGCTGTTGGGGCGGCTCGAAGGGGATCGCGTTGGTAGGTGACATGGGACGGTCGTCTATACCGCTTCGCCGGGGAAGGATTGCGCCCGATGCCACAAAGCCGATCAGATTTTCCCGTTGCAGCATACCCCTTAACGCGTCGGCGTCCTCCGCTGTTTCCACATGCCGATACACCGCCCCGGAGTTAAGGTTGCGGAAAAGAACTGCATAGAGAATACGGGGCAGCTGATCCATAATCATCTTTTGGGCAAGCTGTCCGTCAATAGTTCTTCCGAAAGCCGGCAGACCCAGCGTGATGCGCAGCTCGACCTCCCGATCATTTATCCAGGCGGAGCTTCGTTCCAAAATTTCCTGACCGGGGCTGTCGATACCGATTCGACCGCTCTTGCCGGCGCTTTTATTGTGGGCGGTGATTGTATGGGCGGCTTCGCTGAATCGCCGGGTCAGAAAGTCACGCAGGGCGATCTCCCGACTACGCCCCGCAAACGTATCTGCGGGAAAACCGGCGTGTTTTTGGGGAATAACTGCCCGGATTCTGCTTGGGGCGGCAAAGGGATCGCCCTGAACATGGTCGATAAAAAGAGTGTAGAAATCGGCCCGGTAGGACCCGGTGATACTCTTGTAGGCTTTATACCCTTTGCGGTCGATTCTTTGTAATGTCTTCTGCAGATCGGTAATGGTGTTCATAATAATTTCCCCGATTATGTTCCTGTTATATTCTCAGTTCAGCCTGGTACTATCGGATAATATACAAATCATGAACGGGGGGTGTCATAAGTCCTGGGGGGAAACCATGAAAAATTTCACTAAACCATAGTTTCTGGAGACCAGGCTTTTATAAAGCGGACGGTTAATTCCCTCTTAGTAAGCATTTTTGAAGCCAAAAAGCTTCCGTTTTAAGACCTCTTTTGGGTCTTTTTTTAATTAAGTTTTGCCACCAATTTAGCTGAAGAAGTCATATCAATAACTGAAGCATACTTCTCACTACAAACCGATTGGTTTGGGATCTAATTTTCAGCGATTCGAGGATAGAAGGGTGTAAAAAGAGGAAAAAGTGGAACCTAAAACGCTGATAGCCATTCGGGCAACAGCACCGATTCTAAGAGCATGGGTTCTGGTAAAAAAAACGGGAGGTAGCTGAAACTTTTCATTCTGGCATGGAGAGTATACTGAATTGAATCAGACGATTACAGGTTATAAGACTCACTCTTAAGTTGTGCATACGTATCATGGCAATCAGAGTTCGGTCTTCACCGGTTAAAAGCAAAGGATACGTGAAAAGAGTACATACAGAGAGCGGTGTAGAATTTTTTGCTGTGGGGTGAAGTCGCGGGTGTCCCCACAGTTATAATTCCCAATTCTTATCTCACCTTGTTTTCCGTTGCATTGCACCGTATATCCGTGAGCAGTGCGATAAATATATAACTTCATTTCATCAAAAACATCCTTTTGTGCATGAACTCGTTACCGGCAGTAAGTTTGACAAAATATACCCCGCTGGCAAGCCTGCTTCCGTCAAATGAAATGGAAGAAACACCTTTTCGCGCTACCTTTCTACTTTTTAGTGTTTTTACCAGTTCCCCATTCAGTGCATATACGTTCAGTTCATAGTCTGTATGCTTTGGTACGTTATAGGAAATCGTTGTAGTTGAATAGAAGGAGCTTGGATAAATAGCTAAATGGAGTGATGATGCTGTTGTATTCTGGAGATGAGTCATGGTGGTGGAAGGGACTTCGGTGACAATAACGAAATACATCAACGATGTTGTGGTGCCGTCGTTGGAGTTAATGCCCAGGCTAATTTGCTCGTTTTCTGATACAGTCTTTTGGTACACTGATAGTGTTCTTTGCGTTGTTGCATCTTCCTGAACAGTCACCACCATATCAGTCAGATCATACTCTGAAAGCCAGTCGGGCTTTTCTTCAACTCTGTCTGAGTGTGCGATGTAGATACTTACTTCTTCTTTGGCACTAAACTCAGCATATTCGGAAAGAGACGTATTGGATCGTGAATTCATTGCGGTTTGTATCCATTCTTCACCAGCTAAGGCATCTGGTACATCTGCAAATGTAAAGTCTCTGTCACCAAAAACAGTTTGCCCGTTCTGGATACCGGATCTGATGTTCCAGTTGGCTCCGTGACTCACTTCATAAATTAGGAGATTTTCTATCTTTTCCCCATCACCTTTTTCAATCTCGGTGACAGGAGGATCCTCAGGAGAAACTACGAAAGGAGGAGGAAGAACAGATCCAATACCTCCACCAGGTGGCGGACGGTTCTGGACATCAATACTGCTACCACGGGTATTGCTTCCCGATATGGAGGTGTTACTTCGGTTTTCCCAGACATACCCGCTTAGCACCCGGTTATTTGGAACATTTTCAATCCAGATACCGATATTGGAACAACCTGTAATTTCTACATAGTTAATTGTTACTCCATCGGTTCTTGTTAAACTGAAAAAGCCTCTTCCGCACTCGGTCGCAATCAATGTATCGACAGTTATATTAGGTCCGCTACCGTTGGGTGTTCTAAACCCGGCATAGCCACCACCGTAATCGGCTCTGAAAGCATTGATGTACCCTATTTCGGCATTTCTTGTTTCATTGAGAATCAAACCACAATAGTTGGTGTGTCGCGAATAAAACCTTTCTACCACCATACTATCAATACCATAGGTCTCAAAACCGTGTCCTCTGGTTCCCTGAATTTCAAAAACTCCGGTTACTCTAAGGTTGGTTGTTCTGACCAGGTTGCTGTAACGATCATTGTCAATTCTTACTCCACCGGCGGTGTTTCCGCTAAAAATCATGGAAATATTGTGAAGGTGGACATAAGAACAGCCGTGAAAAGAGATTGCAGAGTTAGGAGCCCCTGTCATTCTCAGGTTTCTTATAGTAATTCCATTGGTATGCCTTGCGCTAAAACCCCTTGTTGCGTTAATCTCATTGCCATGGAAATCAAATGTTTGATTTGCTCTGGGGTTTATTGTTCCTGTGAGATTTCCGGAGTTTCTAATATTGATTGTTCCGTTATCGATTCTTCTTACTGCCGCATCAATTGCATCGGCAAGACTGTTCCCTGAATAGTGACTGTTTTCCTCTATTGTCGTTGTCCAGGTGTCTCCTGAGCGGGAGACCTCTGCGGTCTGAGCCGCACTTATGCCTGGGTTGAAGACAATAATCAGCAGTAAAAAAACCAGTGTGCTTTCTATAAAACGGCTACTGAATCTGTGCATTTTAGGTCTCCCATCATTGATTGCTCTTACAAATGTTACTGTCTTTTGATGCTTCTTCAGGTCCTGTTATGAGAAGCTCTCTAAGAATACTAACCATAAGATAAGCAAAAAAAATCGAGGAATAACAGAAAAGAGACTAAATGCTACTACACATATTATTGAAAAAAGAGGTAAAAAGATCTTTGTTATAACAGATATCACATAATCGGGTCATTTTTTCACTACACAAAAACTTTGGTGCGTAGAAAAGATTACAGATAGTCAGGGTGTTAGCAGTATCTGGTGGATTGCAAAAAGGATTGATACGTACTATTGAGTTCGGCCGATTTCAGGAGACATCCTTGCATTGGCGACATAATACATCTTCATTAGGTTGTTATACTCTCTTTTAGAAAGAATAACTGATAGAAAGAGTGGAGTGCATAGGAAAAAGCTAAGAGAGTGAAATAAACGCAGAGGGCGCAGAGAACGCCCGTTCTCCGTAGCAGACTACTGCGAAGGGTGAACAGAGTTAAAGGCGCAGTGAGGGAAAAGAAGGAAAGGGCTCAAACGAGCCTGAAGGACATTGTGCCCGAATGGGTACAACCGGTGCCGTCCGCGGCAGGCGCCCGGGATATCTCTATTCCTTAACTCACCACAGGTCTGCGCTTTAAATTTTTAGGGCTCATAATTGAATCAATTATTTTACCTGTTTAAGATCTATTTTGGACAGCAATGACTCGCTGTATAATACCTACGATTTTCAGTGTTTGGTGAAACACTACTCTTTAAAGGCACGCAAAAAACACAATGCTACAAAATATCACAAAAATTCAGGAGAAGGCATCGCGATGAAAAATCAATTACTTTGTATGTTACTGACACTTACATCAGTTATCTATGCCCACAATGATTCAATTGATGTAAAAGATTTACCAAAAATTGAATTGAGAAATGACCGATTGGATATGTCCGGTTTTTGTCCAAATACTGGAAGGTTTCATACCAGTATAATTAACCGACACTACTATTGCATAGGGGATACCAGAAATAAACGGGTTAATTATTTTGCCACAAATTTAGCTGAGGAACTCAAGCCAGTTCCCGAAGCATACTCCACATTACAAACCTATAAAACCAATAGAATATTGGAACTTTCTTTAGGGGTGACTGGTTTAGCAGTCGGAATAACCGGATTGGCGATAGAGCTGAATGCTCCAAAGGATGAGAATGGAGACATCCCGCTTCCAAATTTCACTGTCCCAATAATTGGCTTGGGAATAGCCCTTACTTCCTGGATACCTCGAATTATTTATCGGGGGAAGGTTGAAGAATCGGTGTCTATTTATAATTCAGCAATAAGTGATAGTGATTGATTAGTTCGAAATTACTTTTTATACCGTGGGCGTAAGGGGTAAAATAGACGGCCCCGATTAGAGTAGGATAAACATTATAATGCTAATCTATCTGCACCGGTCAAAAAATAATAGCGACGGAGTGATCCTGTGATAAAGAATACGTATCGAAAAAATAGGCTTGTTTTAGTGGTGATCTTTTTTTTAAGTATAAGGTCCGTAAGTAGTAGTACTGATAAGGAGCTACGTTTATACACCAAAACAGATTTATCAGAAATAAACCTTCAAATCTATGATGGTGATGATTTTAAATTTTTATACCCACCTAATGCTGTGTTAGAGATAACCGGAGATAAAATAGTTATTCTGGGGCCAGGGGATATTCAAAACAAAAACATAAATTCATATACCTTTTATATAAAGACATATGATAACCCCGGGAATCTGTCCGCAAAACAGTGGGCAACACAAAAAAATATTGAACAGTGGCAATTAGCAATTGAAAAAGGAATGCCTGTTGGTGGAATTCCAGTAAATGATGGAAAACTAATGGAGGAAAAAACAAGTATTGCCAAAATTTCAGGTGAAAAAGCTTTTAGAATACACTATTATGCTTTCGATAGTCATAGAATAGCATTTTATATTGATAAAAATCAGAAGCTATATGAATTGAGTTATACTGGTTATCCCATTGAAAATTCATATACAGCACCATATAAGATTGATGTTTATAGCTTTATACTGAATTCTTTTCTATTTAAGTAATAGAGCTTTCCTTTCTTTATTGTTGGAACCATGCACAGGATTATCAGTTAAACAGTCCACTACAATCCATATTTTAAGAACCTAAGTATCACAGTGGTTGTTAGACTCATTTGTTTCTTTAGAAATTCTTCCAGGTTTTCTTCTTGTCTTTGGATGAATATTTAGCCGGTGCGTTTAGTACGTTTGGGGGTATAATCCTTAGGCTTGTTTGCAATGCACTGCTGTGAGAGAGCGCTTATGGTGGTGGCAAGATGAATTTGGTTCGAACTTCAAGAGTTAGACACCCACAGCCCACCATAAGCAATGTAAGACCAAACCGTACACAATTTATTCGGCAATAAATCGAAAGCAATAAGATCATGGCAGAGAGCTGATGTATATTATCACACCAGTTTGCGTTACTGTTCGGGGGGCCTTCCCCTTAAGAAGCCAAAATTTTAATCAAAGAGAGTAGATGGTATGAGCCACATTAATTGGAATATTAACCCCGAAATCGTGAATATATTTGGTATTTCAATCAGGTACTACGGAGTGTTGTTTGGTGCCGGAGTATTACTTTGCCTCTATATCTTACGATGGATTTTTGAAAACGAAAACATACCATCTGAGAAAGGCGAAAAGCTCCCTCTTTATCTGATGATTGGGGCTTTGGCAGGGGCGAGACTGGGACATACGCTCTTCTATCAGGCCTCTTATTACCTGAGCAACCCTTTGGAGATATTTCTTCCCATTCAAAGAACCATTGAGGGGGGGTATAGGTTTTCGGGCTTTCAGGGATTGGCAAGTCATGGTGGTGCGATAGGGTTAATCATTGCCTTTATTATTTATTCCAAAAAGGCGAAGCTGCCGATGGTCAGGACAATGGATTTGATCGCGATTGTCGCGCCTCTGGGCGCGTTTTTTGTCAGACTTGGTAACCTGATGAATTCTGAAATAGTTGGACTGCCAACCTCTGTGCCCTGGGCATTTGTTTTCCAGCGTAACGATTCTATACCACGACATCCGGCCCAGCTCTATGAAGCAACAGCGTATCTGTTTACCTTTTTAGTGTTGTTGTTTTTGTACAAGGCAAAAAAACATACTTTGAAAAACGGATTCTATTTCGGGTTATCGATGATAATGATTTTCATAGCACGATTCTTTATTGAATTTGTTAAAGAGCGCCACGTTGCCTTTGAAGAACATCTGGCTCTTAGCATGGGGCAATTACTCAGTATTCCATTTGTTTTGTTGGGAATTGGATTTATAGTCTTTGGATATTTCGGGGATAAAAAACTATTGAGTTCAAAAGGTGATGGGTTAAAGGAAGGTTAACCCATGACTGATTAAGGATAATAAGAAGGATTTTATGGGGCTAAAGGCGATAGATTGGGTCACCCCCGGGCGTCAATGGTGAAAGCGTGGGAGAACCCGTTTGGGGGGACCCTTGGGCTTTAATCGCGGGAGGGGAGAAAATTTGGAATTTGGAATTTGGAATTTGGAATGAAAGAATGAAAGAATGTATCGACGCCTCAGCTGTGTATTATGGACAATGCCCTGAGCAATTCCTCGAGCATGCACTTAACAGTTCCTCGAGCGGAGTCGAGAGGCGTAACGGTTCAAATATATGATGAAGAAAATAGTAACCACCCATTTCCCCCTTTTTCCTGCTCAACGCTCATAGCTATTAAAACCCAAACCTCCCACTCTACCACCGAAGCAAGCCCTGAACAGGGCGGTTTCCATTAAAAGCCCAGGGCAATCGCCCTGGGAAAAACAACACCGTGGACCAAGGAGCCCTGAAGGGGCGACCTCTATGGAAAATTGGAGAATGTGGAATGTGGTAATGCAGGATTTTTTGAGCTCCATCACGCCGTCTCGCTGTTCTCTCTTAAGACCTCATCCCGGCCGTTGGCCACCTTTCTCCCACAGGGAGAAGGCCACACACAACATGGTATCTAGAGTGAGATGATTAACATATGTGTTACATTTATCTATGTAGGAAATAAATAACAGGATTTTTATGGGGCTAAAGGTGATTGATTGGGTCACCCCCGGGCGTCAATGGTGAAAGCGTGTAGGGACCCGCTTGGGGCGACCCTTGGGCTATCATCACGGGAGGAAGGGGGAATGGGATTTTATAGAGACCAGGCCTTAAAAGACCTGGCTATAAACCTGTGCAGAGCGAAGCCGAAGTATGGACTGCCCTTACAGGGCAGGGACTCCATAGCAGTGACATCATTTTAGGCATTGTGGCAATATCTTACAGTTGGTTCTACAGGGGGGGGGCTCATCCCGGCCGTTGGCCTGAGCTGCAGTTCCTCGAGATACTATGATAAAAAGGTAGGATGTAAGGAGCACCTCTTTTTACTTTGGAATGAAGAAACATTGACTTTTATTCAAACCATTTCATCGGAGGTGCTCTATGACTGTATATAATAAATGTGCAGACTTTAAGGGTGAAAATTTTTATGGTGGTATTGATACTCACAAAAGAAACTGGAAATTTACTGTGCGTACGCGGAGTCGAGAGCAGTTCCCCGAGATTTGAGGATAGTAAGAAGGATTTTATGGGGCCAAGCCTCCTACGCGGGAGCTACGGAGGCCAGGGCGACAACATAAAGACTAATGAACAAGTACTAATTAAAGATTAGGAAATACAATTTCCCCATTTTCCCGCTCAACGCTCACAGCTCATAGCTCATAGCTATTTAAAGCGTGAAGGGACCCGTTTGGGGGGACCCCTGGGCTTTAATCGCGGGAAGGAAGGGAATTGGAATACCATTCCTGCTATAGATCTAAATCTTTTACGATCTTCCATACTACTAATGTATACGAGAAAAAGTCGATCGTTTGATCTTGATCTTTTTCATAAGCGCTGAAAGCGCGCAATATAATAGCCCGGGGTAAGCCAGTCTTCTGGCGCAGCCCCGGGTGCTGGCGCGAAAAAAGATCCCAAGCGCTGAAAGCGCGGGATAATCGTTGATGTTATCGGGATTTGTGGGAAAAAGAGATTTTATGGGGCTAAAGGCGATAGATTGGGTCACCCCCGGGCGTCAATGGTGAAAGCGTGAAGGGACCCGTTTGGGGGGACCCTTGGGCTTTAATCGCGGGGAGGAAGGGAACCGGAATACCATTCCTGCTATATAACCATATCTTTTACGATCTTCCATACTACTAATGTATACGAGAGAAAGTCGATCGTATGATCTTGATCTTTTTCATAAGCGCTGAAAGCGCGCAATATAATAGCCCGGGGTAAGCCAGTCTTCTGGCGCAGCCCCGGGTGCAGGCGCGGGATATTTGATGCTGTTATCGGGAATTGTGGGAAAAAGGATTTTTATGGGGCTAAAGGCGGTATCATAATTACTAATTAAAGATAAAAGGAAAGATTTTTATGGGGCTAAAGGCGATAGATTGGGTCACCCCCGGGCGTCAATGGTGAAAGCGTGAAAGGATCCGTTTGGGGGGACCCTTGGGCTATGATCTCGGGAAGGAAGGGAAAATGGAGTTTGGTTTTGATCTTTTTCATAAGCGCTGAAAGCGCGCAGTTTAATAGCCCGGGGTAAGCCAGTCTTCTGGCGCAGCCCCGGGTGCAGGTGCGAAAAAAGATCCCAAGCGCTGAAAGCGCGGGATATTTGTTGATGCCATCGAGATTTGTGGGAAAAAGGATTTTTATGGGCCTCCTACGCGGAAGCTACGGAGGCCAGGGCGACAACATGTTTTTGACTAATGACCAAGTACTAATTAGAGATTAGGAAATAAAAAATTTTCCCTTTTTTCT